>JBCDHF010000297.1:0-6105 GCA_038750375.1 Cyanobacteria bacterium P01_H01_bin.15 | reverse complement strand
CATCTTTCCAGATTTGCTGTGGATCTTTTTTGCGGGATAACCCCTTTCCGAGTCTTTGTTGCGGCAATGGCTATCTCTTCTATCGGATTCCTGTTAAATCAAAAACATATACGCCCCCACACAAACGACTCTCGCCAAGTCCTTTTATCCCATTCCCCAAAGCATCCTGCCAGGAGTTCAGCCGCTCGGACAGCCATTGCCAAACACACAGGTATTGGTAATCAATCATGCTGGAAAACTTTGTGGGGTTGGGGAGCCGGGAGAAATCGTCATTCGAACTCCTTTCCGTTCCTTGGGTTACCTTAACAACCCAGAAGAGACGCTGCGTCAATATCTACAAAATTATTTTCGTACCGATTCACGGGATTTAATCTACTTGACAGGCGATCGAGGCGTTTATGGAACAGATGGCGACCTCCGAATTTTGGGACGTTTAGACGACCAAGTGAAAATACGTGGCGTTCGAGTTGAACCCCGCGAAATTGATGGCGTGCTGAGCAAATACGAGGCGCTCATCAATCAGGTGACGGTTGCGAAAGAAGATGAGCGCGGAGAATCTCAGCTCGTGACTTATTTTGTTTCAGCAGCGGGAGTGAGCATTACACCCTCTCAACTGCGGCGCTATCTCAAAGGCCTGTTGCCGGCACCGATGATTCCCAATCAGTTCATCCCTCTCGTAGAAATTCCCTTGACGCCTAACGGGAAAGTTGATCGCCCTGCTCTCCCCGAACCGCAATGGCAATTGGAGTCTGTGGGTGGTGAACCGAGGGACGAGCTAGAGCGATCGCTGATACAGATATGGCAGCAGTTACTAAACGTTCCATCCATCGGCATTCATGATGACTTTTTTGCCCTCGGCGGTCATTCTCTAATTGCTGTCCGGCTGTTTGCTCACTTAAAAACTGAATTCTCAAAAGAGTTACCGCTTGCGACTTTATTTGAAGCGCCAACAATCGCGGATTTAGCAACTATCATCCGCAACAATACCCATCCAAAGAAGACAAACCTGATCCCGATTCAACCCGAAGGCGATCGCATCCCGCTATTTTTCTTTCCGCCAGCGGGCGGGCATTTACTAGTTTATGAGCGGCTAGCCCGAAATCTCGGCTCTGAGCAACCGGTGTATGGCTTGGAGTTTTACACTTCAGACGTGGAAGGTTCGCCTAAGTCCTTAGAGAAACAAGTGGAGTTGTTTATTGCGGCAATGCGCCAGGGTCAGCCCCGAGGACCCTACTTTTTAGTAGGGTTATCCTATGGGGGACTGGTGGCTTGGACCCTTGCCAACAAGCTGCAAGAACAAGGAGATGAGTTAGGGGGCGTTATTTTGCTGGATACCTCTGCCCCCGGAGATGTTCGCGCTTTAAATGGGTTAAATCAATTCTTGTCGGTGCTGAGGTGGGTCGTATTTGATCGAGTGCGCCACTGTTGGCGTCTCAGCCGCGATCGCACAACGAGTCTTTTGAAGTTAGCGCCAGTCCGTAAAGCCGCAAATACCATCACAACTGCAGACTCTCGGCAGCGGGATCAGGAAGTTGCTCATCGTTTGCAGACTCGCGTTCAGCAAGTGGTTAGCACTCTCCAACAACAGTCAAGAAGCAGTTTGTCGGAGCGTCTTAAATATTGGGGAGCACGCTTGTTAACTCGGTCTTCTGCGCCGTATTATGCCAAGCGGCTTTACAGCAAAGGTCAAGGATATTTTGAAAATTTGGATGGGATTATAGACCCGTTAATGCTGGCAGATCTGGAGAAAAACCGGCAGTTGTTTCGACAATTTAGTCCTCAACCCTTAAACACCAACATTCTTATATTCCGAGCCCAGGAGCGGATGCCAGGTATACAAGAAAGTTCAGCCCTCGGCTGGCAACAATATATGACCAAACCGGAAAAGATGACCATAATCCCGATCAAAGGCACACACCATACCATCGTCACCTCTGCCGATCTCGCTCGTAAGTTGTTGCAATATATTGATAGCCTTGAACTTAGATCACTCTCCTCTATCGGCTAATTTTTTGCCGATTTCAATGACTGGAGAGGCAATTTATTCCCAAAAAAAGACCCCGCGATCGCAGAGTCTAAAAAAGTCAAAAGTGAAACTAGGTTTAGTGTCGTCGCCACTTATTGAGTTGACGTTCGCCGAAGCTGGCTAAGGTTCGGAGATGTCGCAATTCTGAGCGGGACTGCTGGAGTTCCTGCTCCAAAGTTCTAAACCGCTCCAACTCCCGCTGGAGTGCAACAATTCGGGCGTCTCTAGTGACTATCTCCGTTTTACTGATAACAGGAGTTGATTCTAGGCGGTGTACTTTGGCTCGTAAATCTTTGAGTTCAGCAAGCTGTACTTCAATAGTTTGTTGCAGTTTAAAGCTGTCTTCAACATCCGACCTGAGCTGTCGATTTTGAGCTTGCAGCGTAACCAGCTCTTGCTCTTTTTGCTCCAGTGCTTTTTGCTGAGCTTCCAGGCGCTCTACCGACTGCGATCGCAAAGTAAGGGTGCTTTGCTCTAGCTCAGATTGAAGCTGCTGGATTTGGGCTTCTTTGAGAGCCAGTTGCTGCTGATGTGCCTTATTTCGTTCGTCAGCTTGCAATCGCAAATTAACGGTAGATTGTTCTAGCTCAGATTGAAGCTGCTGGATTTGACCTTCTTTGAGGAGTAGTTGCTGCTGATGGGCTTCTTGTTGTTGACTGGCTTGCGATCGCAAAAGGAGCGCGTTTTGCCGTAGCTCACTCAGCATTTCGGCTTGCTTTTGATCAGCTTGTGCCGCTTCCACTTGCTGAGCTGCCAGCGCCTCTAGCCGAGCCTGCACTTCGCTGAGCTGGGTTTTGAGCCCTTCGTTTTCGATTTTTAGCCCGTCATTGGTAGTAGCTTGTTGCGCCGCCAGATCCCGTTCATCAGAAAGCTGGCGCTGGAGCTGTTCGAGGCGTTGGGCTTCCTCGGAGCGAGCAGGTGGGGTCGCAACGGCTACAGCCGTTTTGCCGTTACTTTCACTAGAGTCGTTAACTGCTTGCTGCACAGCAGAGATCGCAATTTTGGCGGCAGTAAGCGGACTATCCGCATCCTCCCCATCGCTAGACAAGGAAGATAGGGTCAAGACTTGGTTGGCAGATTCACTATTCAAAGAAATAGAGCCCCGAGCCAGACGTTCGACTAACTCAGATTTAGACAGACCGGCTTCCTTTGCTAGTTGGCCCAGCAAGTTCACGCCAGTTGGGGTCAGGGAAATGCCCACTTTGGACTTATTTTCTGAGTATTTGCCAGTCGAGCGACGTCGTTTCTTGACCATCGGACTCTACTCCTTAACTAAATAATTGTGATTTTTCAGTATAGAAAAGGCCATTCCTCCTCAATGGCGAGTTTGACTGAATGGTAATTATTCTTTGTGTTTAGAAGTGTTTTAAACAAAATTCATGCAAAGTCTTCGTGGTATTTTCTACCTGCAAGCTAGCTGTAAGCGTTGCTCCCAAAGGAAAGTCAAAAAGATATGCAACTCGTTCGTTGATACTCTTGTATCAGGAAATACCCTCCTAGTACGCAAAAAAACATCCCGACAATAGAGCTTGTACAAGCTCAGCAATCGCCACGGTTTGTGCAGATAAAATGCCTTTCTCGCTCCCTTTGATCGTGGTTCGTTCATTCTTGGAAAGGGCTGTCTACTTGTCTGATTACCCTCGGCGGATTATTGAACAAATTGCTAGATTTTGTAGAGTCAGCTTGAGAGGAACGTATGGCGAGCGTACGACTGGAGCAGGTCACTCGACGCTATGGCAACACCACTGCGATCGCAAATATTTCGTTTGAGGTGCCAGACGGTGAATTTTGGGTGTTGGTGGGTCCGTCAGGCTGCGGAAAATCGACGTTGCTGCGTACCATAGCCGGGCTGGAAACGGTCTCTAGTGGTGACATTTATCTAGATGATCAACCGGTTACCGAGCTGCCGGGCCGTGAGCGGGATGTCGCCATGGTCTTTCAAAATTATGCCCTCTATCCTCATATGACTGTGGCAGAAAATTTGACGTTTGGGCTTCGGATGCGGCGGGTAAATCCGGCAACTTATCAAAATCAAGTCCAAATTATCGCGCGTTCTCTAGGCATTGAACATCTGTTAAAGCGAAAGCCTGGACAGCTTTCCGGGGGACAACAGCAACGGGTCGCTTTGGGTCGAGCCATCATCCGGCAACCGCGACTGTTTCTGCTCGATGAACCCCTCTCCAATCTCGACGCTCAACTTCGAGATGAGACCCGCACGGAACTCAAGCAACTGCATGCTCAAGTGGGCATTACAACCCTCTACGTCACTCACGATCAGATGGAGGCGTTAACCCTCAGTGATCGCATTGTGGTTCTCAACCAAGGAAAAATTGCCCAGATCGGTACTCCTCGAGAAATTTACGCCCACCCCAAATCCGTCATGGTGGCGACGTTTATGGGCTCTCCCCCGATGAATATCCTGCCGGTCAGCATTTGCGATCGCAAACTAAAGCTCCCCACCACAGAGATCACTCTGTCTGAGTCTGATTGGTTCCGCTGGGCACCCTTTAAAGGGCATCAAGTGTTGATGGGTATTCGACCGGAAGCGGTTAGGATCTCAAGCAATAGTGAGGATGATCTAGCGAAAGTAAAGGTAACGACCGTTGAGCCCTTGGGACGAGAAACCCTAATTCGAGCAGTCCTCGGCGATCAGTTGATCAGCTTGTATGCTCCGCCCCAGTCTTCCACGGCTGTTGGTGAAATGCTTCCGATTGAATGGAAATTCACGGAAACGTATCTTTTTGATACTCAAACAGAGCAATGTTTACTGAGTACAGCAAACTAAGGCACTGCTCCAGGCATCGATGAAGCTGATAATATTAGCGATCGGTGTTGAGAGCACTAGTTAACCCCCTTTGCAGAACTTAGAGATAATTTAGCTTGCTCAACGTAGTGTTTAAGTCTGAGGTGACGGCTGCGCGCCAGAACGCTCTAGAATTATGCTTCGCAAAATCAGAGGTTTCCTAAGCGATCTGGCGAAAGCTATAAGTTGAATGTGCTCAACTGTTGCATACTTTGGTAGATCTGGCTCAATATCAATGTGTGGAGCGCAAGATTCTCTGCACAGTAATTTGATTTGATTAATCTCATGAAACATTGGGACTCCTCGCACTATCTTCGGTACAGCACTGAGCGGACACGAGCGGCAGTAGATCTGTTGGCTCGTGTTAATTTGCCAGCACCGCGCCGGATTGCAGATATTGGCTGTGGTCCGGGCAATAGTACAGCGCTATTGTGGAGTCGCTGGCCCGACTCCAAAGTTGTGGGTATTGATAACTCGTCGGAAATGTTGGCGACAGCTCGGACAGCTTATCCAGAGCGGGAATGGATAGAGTGCAATGCTCGACAATGGCGTCCCTCCAAGCCCTATGATCTCGTTTTTTCCAATGCGGCACTGCAATGGCTACCTGAACACAGTAGTTTGGTTCAGATGCTGTTTGAGCAGGTAGCCACAGGGGGGGCGTTGGCATTCCAAGTGCCCAGTGCCCAGTACGCGCTTGTTCGTCGTTTAATTTTCGAGATCTCACAGGAAAGCCCCTGGGATCAGCAAATGCAGGGTCCGCGATCTCGTTTAACGATTGAGCCGCCGGAATTTTATTACGATGCGCTGGCATCAGAAGCCGAGACCCTAGATATTTGGGAAACAGATTATATGCATGTAATGGAATCCCACGAGGCAATTCTGGACTGGATTAGTAGCACCGGCTTGCGACCTTTTCTCAATGCGCTGGATACAGACGCTGACCGGGAGGCGTTTACCAATGAATTGCGGCATCGGATTGCTAGCGGCTATGAATTGCGCATTGATGGGAAAGTTCTGTTTCCTTTTCGGCGCACTTTTGTAATTGCCTATCGATGAAATAAACGGTTTTCGCTGCTCAAATTCTATGAAATCCGAAAACCCTCTTGGAGTCGTGCAGACAGAAGACACCAATGCTCAGAGATGCTCAGAGTCAAGATGCAGAAGAAATCTGTAAGATCAAAAAAAATTACATCAAGAAATCGCTAATAAAATTTTAGGAATAGGTTGTTTAGAGATCTGAAATCGAAACTCTAAATAAAGAAACAACAAGAGAGTT
>JBCDHF010000296.1:0-6117 GCA_038750375.1 Cyanobacteria bacterium P01_H01_bin.15 | reverse complement strand
AGAACTAGAGCGGCGCAGTGAAGATTTGCAGCAGCAAGTGACGGATCGGGATCGTGAACTGCAGGCGCAAGTTCAGCGGCTAGCCCAGAAAAATCAGGAGTTGGCGCAAAAACAACAAGAGTTAATAACGAAGGAAGCAAAACTGGCGAGTTTAGAAACTCAACAACAGCAACTTCAGGCTGAGATCGCACAGCAAGATCAAGCGATCGCAAAATTTGATGCGCAGATTGCCCAGCTCGATAAGCAGATTGACCAGAAAAATCAGCAGTTGGAAGTACGGCAAATTCGGTTTGATGTGTTGAATTCGCAGCTAGATTTCCTGCGACAAGAAGTGACGGTGTTGGAGCAGTATTACCAAGACTATCAGCAGTTGCGAGGACAAGAAATTGCGCTGGAACGGGGCCAAGTCCTGGCATTTGCAGCGCTACAAGTCGAGGACCAAGACAAAGCACTGCCTGCGATTGACCAAATTTTGAGCTACGCCAATCAAACCGCGATCGCACTTTTAACGGATCTCAACCCTCAGGAAAGCGATCTGCGGCTCGTCCGAATTTCCCAAGAGGAAGTGGACAAGATTCTGGAGAAACTCTCCGATGGGCAGAACTATGTGGTTCGCATCGTAACAGCCGGCAACTATGTCCGAGGCGAACAGGATATTAGGGTATTTGCGGACGTTTCACCCAATGAAGCGGTGTTTGAAGATGGCGACCAGATTGCCTCGGTGAACATTAATACCCTCGAGGGCGATCGCGAAGATTTACAGCGTCGGTTGGATACGTTGTTGGCAGCCTCGCAATTTCGGGCCCGGAGAGCAGGGATTTTAGGGCAGATTGTAGTGGGCGATGGTCGACGAGTGACCTTGCTGGACTTTATTGAGCAGTTGAACCAAGCTGACAGTTTGCCGGAAGAGCTGCAAGCGATCGCAGTGGATAAAACCTATACCTCGGGTCCGTTACGGTTAAAATTAGTAGCCTTGCGCGATGGCAAGGTGATTTTTAGTTCGTAGAGAGACTTGATGAAAATTGCGACGTGGAATGTCAATTCGGTGCGCTCACGATTGGCGGCAGTCATTGACTGGCTAGAAACAAATCCGGTGGATGTGCTGTGTTTACAGGAAACAAAGGTCGTGGATGCCGATTTCCCCCGTGAACCTTTTTTAATGGCAGGGTATCAGGTCGCAATTTCGGGTCAAAAGTCTTACAACGGCGTGGCGATTATTACACGAGAGCCCAGTCAGCAGGTGCTGGCTGATTTTGGGGCGGTTTTGGATAAGGTACCTCCAGAACTAGATGCTCAAAAGCGTGTGATTACCAGTGCGATCGCAGATTTTTGGGTGGTGAATTTATATGTGCCCAATGGGTCGGCGCCGGATAGCGAGAAGTATGACTACAAGCTGCGGTGGCTGGCTTGTTTAAAGGAATACTTGGAGAAACTTAAGCAGGAGAAAGAGCTGTGTGTGGTCGGTGACTTTAATATTGCCTTGGAAAATATCGATATTTATAAGTCGGAGGGGCGCGACACCCACATTATGAGTACACCTCCGGAGCGGGCAGCGTTACGAGAGATTTTAGATATTGGGCTGCAGGATAGCTTTCGGAAATTTACGACGGAGGGCGGTCACTTTAGCTGGTGGGATTATCGTGCTGGTGGGTTTGCGCGGAATCGGGGTTGGCGCATTGACCACATCTATTTGACGCCGGGATTGTATGAGCGAGCAACGGATTGTGTGATTGATAAAACACCGCGAGGTTTGCCGAAGCCGAGCGACCATACGCCGGTCATTGTGACGCTCAATTAGAGACTGTTGAAATAGATAGCGGGAATTTTTGCGATCGCACATTACTTGAAAGCCGCCGTGGTGAAGGTAATGTGAGTCGTCACGATGATCTAAATTCGGTCTGAAAACAAGGTGAGTAACACTGTGAAACAAGATCAGGCATTTTTTGAACGTCAAAAGCTGAGCCATGATCTACGTCACGCAGCGAGAGATTTATTCTCTTTTTTGGATATTCAAACGGATGTAACGGCGCCACCTGAGCTGATAGACCCTCATTCCCACACTGCAGATTTTGACCCATTACCGGAAACGTCTGCGATCTCAGTTGCTGATTTTCGGCAACAGTTTCAAAATCCTGGGATTCCGCTCGTGTTTCGAGGGGCGGCGAGAGATTGGGGCTGCTGTCAGAACTGGTGTGTTGAGTATATTCGGGAATGCCACGGCTCAGATCGCTTGGGTCCGCTGTTTACCTTGGAAAAGATTTTAAATAGCCCCACAGATAACTATGTGCGATTTTATAACTTATTTCAGCGGCATCCTGAACGGTTAGCAGATGTTGACTTGAGCTGGCTTTTAGAGCGAGTCGGTCCCAAACCCTATATTGATCAGGGGTTCCAGATATTTATGGGGAACAAACTGCCAGCAAAGACCCTGTTTCATAATGCCAATGATTCAAATTTATTTGTGCAGGTATCAGGGCAAAAAGAATGGGTCTTGTACCCGAGCAGTTTGACCAGTGCCTTTGCGCCAGACCCGATCAAAGGGGAATATCGAGAGCCGGGAGATGCTTACCGACATTACGATCCGTTTGAGCCGGATTATGAAAAATACCCTCGCTTTTGTCATTTGACGCCTTGGCGAGTCACGTTAGGACCGGGGGATGTGTTGTGGAATCCACCATATGTGTGGCATGCGGTGAGAAATCTTTCCGCGAATAATATTGGGTTTGGCTATCGCTGGTTAAGTCCGCTGCATTGCCTGAAATTAGAGCCGCTGTATTTTTTGCTGGATTTGCTCGCTCAAGATCCGCCGATTTGGGAATCGATCCGAATGGCGAAGCGGGATTTTCAGTTAATTATGTTGAGTCAGGCCAAGAAAGAGATTCTGAATCTCAAACGGATGCAGCAATATACGGCGGACTTAGAAATTTCTTATGCTCAGTACGACCAGATAATACAAGAGATGAGGCGTAATCTTTCAGCGTGAAGTTTTTAAGATGAGAGCACAAAAAACGCTGCCTCCAAACCAGGAAACAGCGTTTCAGTTAATGCCAAGACAATTCAGTACCGACTCAAACTTAGTTATTAGCTTTTACGCTTCAAGGAACGGCTAACGACAGAACCGCCACCCAAGGAAGCGACACCCAAGAGCAGAGTCAAGAAAGAGAACGGCTCGGGAGTTTGTGAGAAGCGCTGTTCAAAAGTCTCCAGATTAACGCTGTCGCCAGGTACTTCAACATCAGAAGAAATAGCATCGGTGACCAGAACCGCTGGTTGATTCGGGAAGAAATTCTTAGAGGCTAGTTGACTGTCGCCGTTTTCGCTTTCGCCCACAACTTGAGATGCAAGCAGTTCATCACTGTTGGTATCAGTGACAGACTTCGCGATCACCAAATCTGAAGACTGGCCCGTAAGAGTAAGGTCAGTGATTTCAGTAGCCACATGATTGATAGGACCACCCTCAAGGGCAACTACGCCGTACAGGAATGCGACCCCCAAGACAGTATCAGGGGGAAAAGGGGGAAAACTATTAAAATATTCGCCATTAAAGTCAAAGAGCAGACCGTCATTAAGCGGCTGGTCATGTAAGCCCGAAATAAAGACGTTATCTGGGTCAAAACCCGTAATGATAGGGTCGTTTTCAAAATCAGAGGCCAAACCAAAAAATGCGAGGGTATCGGTTTCGATGATCGCGCCATCAATAAAAAATTCTGTGAAGGTACAGAACGTGGGATCTGCGCAACCGATAGTTGTAACAGCGGCAGTAGCGGCAGTGGTCCCGAAACCCAGGGAAGCAATCACGACTGCTGGTAACAATTTTATATTTCTAAACATATATTTCAGGTAGAAGCTAATGAAAGCCACATTAATTTCAAATCAATTTGTAGCAACTGTGGCTGCTTTTTGACAATCCGGCGACAGGCGTAAATTATTTAAAATAAATCCATCGAAAGGATTAGTAAAATCTATTTTCGCAAGGGTGGACCAGAGGCAAATCGGGACTTTCCGTCACCATTACTTGAGCCGCGTTGTCCCAACAAGAAACGGAAATCCTCAGTATTCAGGTTGCTAGAGCTGGTAGTCTTCGGACTGCTGAAGGTTCCGCTCTAGTTGAGCGTCCAAATTTTCAGGCGTTAGACGTACGCCAAAACCTTCCGGAGTCTCTTCTCCCATTAATCTCGCTGCAATCAGATCGCCGGTTTCCCAAGTGTAATGAATTGGATCTATGAAGTATTTCAGTTCTATCTCTTCGTTCTCTGGGATCAACTCTGTGGTCACGGAATTAAATCCGGTAAAATCCCACAACTCATACTCCACCGCCGATTCCTCTAGCAGCGCCACCACATCGCCTTTCCAGCTCTCCGTAACCTTGTAATTTCCCGTCAAGCGAGACCATTTTTCAGCAAGGGCATGGCCGGGCTCAATAAAGAGAATCAGCTTGATCTGGTTTGCGGCGGCAAGGTCTAAAACTTGCTTGAACACTGCCAGCGTGTCTTCGTTGTAGCTGAAGGTCAGGGGATATTTGCCATTCTTCATTTTTTCGGAGACTTTAATGAAGTTCTTAGTGCGATGAGGCTGGGGGTACTCCGGATTCAGAAAACCGCGCTCGGTGTAGCGATGCAGCGGTTCTTTCACATTGCGGTTGTAGGACAAGGTCCATAAGGATGCCAACAAGGAACTGCGGGTAAAGGCTTGACTAAGGTTGGAAATCAGGACCGGGCGATTATTAAAAGCCGAATGTTTAAAGTCTTGATTGGGGGGAATGGCCGGACGCCGATCGTCAAACAAATTCAGATTGAGCCCAATAATGGCAGTCTCAATGGGTTGATGCTTAATGGCGTATTCAAAAATCTTCTTGAGCTGATAAATCGAAATCGACTTAATCCCGGCATTGTAAAAGTTGTGCTCCCCAAATGCGGGCGCTTCTGGATTAAGTCCCCAAAAAATCCGCGAATTACCCAACAGCACGCCGTCATAGCCTTGGTCTTTCGCAAGTTCCAGGGATTTAATCCGACTGGCACCTTGTCGGGAAATAAATGGCTTGTAATGGTTAAACCCCACTTGATCGACCAATCGAAAAATATGACGCGGATCGACGATTAAGTTAAACCCTGCTACCGCTGCGACGGCCACCCCGACCAAACCGCCATAAATTTTGAGGTAAGTGGAATTTGCGCCCATAGTCCTAGAACTGAAAGTAAATAAATTCTTTTTCGTTGCCCACCGCGATAATCGCCATCGTTGAAACCACCGCCACAATCACCGCCCAATAAGGGTTAATTTGCCAGCGCCACCGCAGCCAAAACTTTTGATACAGATTCTTCGGGGTCTTCAGCACGTAATGATCTAGCGCCGACTGGTATTTCTCTAGCCATTGTTGCGAGTTTGGCGTTAAAACTGCGATCGCAAGCAAAACGGGAATCCAAAACAAAACCCCCGACAGCTTCAGCCCAACGTGAGGCAGCAACACATCGCTCCAGAGCTGCTCAGCGGCTAAATCTGGCCACGTCCATCCCCCAAAATACATGCCCTGCCACATCTTCAGCGCGGTGAACACACTGTCTGAACGAGCCCAGACCAAGGCGCTGCACCACATCACAAACGTAAGGAACCAGCCTAAAAGCTGGCTCCACCAAGTGGTTTTGCGCAAATCGTGACCCAAGCGACGGCGGAATTCTCGCCATTGCTGATAGCCGATGAGATAGATGCCATTAATCGCACCCCAAATCAGAAAACTCCAGCCCGCGCCGTGCCAAATGCCAATGAGCAACATCACGATCACGGTGGTGGTGGTGGTGACCAAATTAATATCGCCGGGCGTACGGGGTCCGGTCTCCTCTTCGAGGGTTAAATTTTGCAGCCAGCCCGACAGCGGAAAATAAACATATTCCCGCATAAACCGGGTGAGGGTCATATGCCAAGTCCGCCAAAACTGGCTAATGGTAATGGATTTAAATGGGGAGTTGAAATTAATGGGCAGCTTCACACCAAACATTCGCGCGGCGCCAATAGCCATATCTGTATAGCCAGAAAAATCAAAATAAACCTGCAGTGCAAAGGAAATCGCCCCGACCCAGGCTTCGAAATGGGTGAGCGTCACCCCACCGACCGCTGCTGTTT
>JBCDHF010000295.1:0-6142 GCA_038750375.1 Cyanobacteria bacterium P01_H01_bin.15 | reverse complement strand
TCGCATCTCTGGATGCGTAGAGGGCCACGAGTTGTGGTCGGCTAAAAATCTCGTCCAACTGACATGAAAATCCCTGTATTTGTATCAAGCCCTACCAAATTAAACAAAAATCAAAATAAAGTCCGCGAAGCGCTCTTTATTTTGCTCAACACGTTTGGTTTGGAGCCGCGAGCTCTTGGACAATCTGATTATCCAACGCAATTACCGCTTCGGGAAGTACTGACAGTCGCGAAGCATTGTTCTGGAGGTATCATCTTAGGATTTGAGCAACAGTTTGCTCCTAAGATTGAAAAATACCGTGGGATACCTGATCCGCAAAATAATAACACAATCAAAGATATCTCATATTCAACACCATGGAATCATATTGAAGCTGGAATTCTATTTGCACTCGGGATTCCTCAACTGATTTTCCGTGAGCCGGGGATTACTGGCGGTGTCTTTGACAATGGAGTCTCCGATGTGTTTGTTCATCCCATGCCTGCTATAAATAGCAACGATGGCACACTGGACACACAGGTTAATCAGACAATCTTAAAGTGGCAAGCTCAAGTTCGGACTCATTACTATAGATGAGTGCAAAAACAATATCATGAATCTTTTCAAGAAGTGTGGGGTCAGTTGTCAAATTCTGTCCAGTCTACTTCTCTTCCCTCAACCCCTCCCTTCACACTGCCGTCGTCCCCCATCGGCTATAAACCCAAATCCAGTTGAAATACCTCACCATCAACCTCACGATGACTTTGGTTGGCTCCCACTTTTTGCTAAATTTGTTCTGTCGCTGGGGCCACCGTCCTGCCTGTTGCCGGGGAATCTCACTCATTTGCTCCCGCCGCTGGGTATTCTCTTTCCCTATTTCATGGCTGATTTCTCTCGGCAACACTTGTTAATAAACTCCCTAACCATCGGTCGTCCAGTTGAGATAATCGTTTTTTACCTTTGTGTTGTTGAGTAATTATTCAATCAGGGTGTCTGTATGCTTACCCACGCGCGCTGCTATTAGGATTGAGTCGCTCTCATCCGCATTTGGGGCACAGATAACGCTACGTTCCTTCACCCCTGTTTGTATCTGATGTTTATCAAGAATTTCTAGGTTTTGCCGATAAACATTCCATCTCGTTAGTGTCCACTGAGTGGAATAGCTCGGTTAGCGAGACGAATCGATGATCGGCAGCAATAGTAGTAATGATGTTTAGCGTCTCTTCTCCATTGTTTTTGGGGAGCTTCCAGAATCCAGAAATGTGAGCTGTCTCGTGTGCATTAAAAATTAGCGATCGCAAGCTTTTCGATTTCATCAGCGGGCGTAAAGCCAAAAAGCTGAGCATAGAAGGATAGCTGAGATTCGAGGGCGCGCTGAATGCTCGTCGATTGGCGGAATCCATGTCCTTCTCCTGCAAAAGCGACATAGGCGACGGGAATAGTTTGCTCCTTGAGGATTTTCACCATCAATGCGGCTTGGTTGGGCGGGACAACGCGATCTTCTTCCCCTTGCAAAAATAAGACGGGGCACTGAATATTGGATGCGTGATGAATAGGTGAGCGTTGTAGATAAATCTCTTTTTCCTCTGGATATGCACCCACTAGCTGATCGAGATAGCGAGCTTCGAATTTGTGGGTTTCTTTGGCCAAAATTTCCAAATCACTGACGCCATAGTAACTGACGCCAGCTTTAAACGCATCACTAAAGGTTAGCGCCGCAAGCGTTGTATAGCCGCCTGCACTGCTGCCGGTAATGGTGAGTCGATCGGCATCAACTCGATTTTGCGCTGCTAGAAATTTAGCTCCATTGACGCAATCATCAATATCAACACACCCCCATTGGCCCACTAATCGCTCCCGATAGGCCCGCCCATAGCCGGTGCTACCACCATAGTTCACGTCTAAATAGCCAAATCCTCGACTCGTCCAATATTGAATACGCCAATTGAGGGTCGGATTGGCAGCGGCAGTGGGTCCTCCGTGGGATTTAACAATTAAGGGGGGTTGTTCAGCGGTCGGTAATTCGTAATCTTTATTTTGAGGCGGGTAATACCAGGCATGGGAAATATTTCCTCCCGTGGTCGGAAAACTAATGGCTTCCGGAACGGAAATATAAGCTAAATCCAGATCGGTTTGGGCCGAGCGTTGATGGATAGTGGTTGATTCGGTGGCTAAATTAAATTCCACTACAGCGGTGGCCGCGGTAGGGGACGTGCCCAAAAACAATACGCGATCGCGCAGGACTTGCACACAATCGACTACGGTGTAGGGCAGCTCAAAAGTTTGCCAAGAGCAGGTGTTTAGATCCAGGCTTCCAAGATACCAGCGACCATCTTGGCTATAGCTTGCAATGAGTTGGTTATCGCTGGCAAATCCGTAATGGGATAAACCAAAGACCCAGAGAGGATAACCGAATTCTGCCTCAGCTGGATGCAGGGCTTCAATACTGCCTGCCTGATCACGATATAAATTCCACCAGCCACTGCGATCGCTGACAAAATACAGGACGTTATCCGGAGACCAGGCGGGCTGAAAAATAGATTCAGTCTTACCGCCCGCGATCAATTGAGGTTCATTCAAATTTCCTGAGTCGGCAATCTGTGCAGCCCAGAGTTCCGTGCTGTCCCAGGGCATGTCCGGCTGATTCCAATTCAGCCAACACAACCGTCGCCCATCCGGACTCAGACGAGGGAAAGCATAAAAATCCGCGCCTTGTACTAGCGGCTCGACAGTTCCGGTTTTTAAATCAATGGCTGCTAAGAAATTATCCGGCTGTTTATCTGCAAAATGTTGCTCGACGACTGTAATTAAGCGATCGCGTTTTTTATCGAAGACAAAATCGGCAAATCGTAATTCCGTTGACTGGGTGATTGGAACCGGTTGATCCACCCAGTTCTGAAAATACAGTTGGCGATCCTCATCGTTCACAAAATAAACGCCGGAATCGGACACGTAAAATGAGCCACCGCCGTATTCGTGTACTCGCGATCGCACATTAAATTCCGGCGGCGTTAAATCTACTCCATCACAGACCAATACACTGCGACCCTTTTCCTGTGGGCGACCCTCCAACCAGACTATTTTTTCATTGGCGAGCGCACAGGCTTTGAGACCAATGGTGCTCGCCGTAATTAAGTCAGTGGTAATCGGTGATTGCCATGAGCCCGCAGCCGCTTGTATTTTAGTCATGAGGTTTAGAAACGTTCAGTCGCCACTATTCTTCTACAAAAACCAGCTTATTAAAACAAGTTTCGCCAACTTTACTTAAGGTTGTTTGAGCTGCAGTATCCGGTGGGGTTGCTTCGGCTTTAATCCGTAAACTCTGAAACTCCGTGACTGTGTAACGAGCTTGAAATTCGTTTAACGTACAACCACATAATTCCTGGGCGAGTTCGCCCGGTAATCCTTCCGCGGTCGCCGTTTTTCCACATTGATCGAGATAGGTTTGGACATATTCATTGGGAAAAGGGGCACTGAAAGCCGGTTGCGCCAGCCCCATGCCAGCACAGAGAATACTCAGAGACAGAACACGTAATCGAGACATCGATATCAACTCCTCAAAAATTTAGAAAGACCGAGCTAGTTCATTCTCAGCCAAAGAAATCAAGCAGTTGGACTTGCGATCGCAAAAGCTGGTTTAACAGGAACATCAATTCTGTTTGTCTGCGAATTTTTGATTAGTCAAAGGGATAGATTTTGGCCCGGGCCCATAGGCAACCTTTCAGACCATCGAGTAATCTTAGGTGAAAAGGGCCAATTGAGGGAAACGCCATGCTAAGAACAACTGCGCTATTGACCGTATTACTGTTTGGCACTGGTTTGCAGCTTGGCGCCAAAGCCGAAAATTTTGCCCATCTCAGTCAGCTACTCTCCACCAAGCAATGCGTGGGCTGCGACCTCTCCCGGTCTGGCTTAGTGCAGGCTGATTTAGTTGGCGCCGATCTGCGCGGTGCAAATTTAGTGGGTGCAAACCTCAGTCAAGCGGATTTGACCGGCGCCGATCTCAGTGGCGCGAATTTAACCCAAACCTCTCTGTATGGCGCGAATTTAACCGGCGTAAACCTGACCGGCGCGATTACGATCGGCACCGACTTCCGTAGAGCTTATCTCTACAACGCAAATGTTGCCGGTTTGGATTTGGGAGGCGCCCACATTGATGATGTGCAAGGACTCTCCCAGGATGCGGGTTCTCCCGAACAATTTGTGCGTTGGGGTATGGCAGAAGCTAAAGAACGGGATTACGATGCGGCGATCGCACACTTTGAGCGTGCCATGATTGCTGACCCAGATTTTGCGCCAGCCTATCTAGCTCGGGGATTGGCTCACTATCGCACGGGTAATCCGATAGTCGCAGAACGAGACGCCCAAATGGCCGCCGATTTGTATGCTATGCAAGACGATGTAGAGGGTCAAGCGGCAGCAGAAAATTTCATCGTTTCGATGGGGGAAGCGGAAGAAGCCTACGCCAAAGCCCAACGGAATGGAAGTGGTAACTTCGGTAATCTCTTTATGGGAGTTGCCTCGATGGCTTTAAAAGTCCTTGGACAGGGGTTTGGGATAGGACTGTAAGCTTTTGAGCCCGGTTTTAACTTTTTGCGATCGCAGAAAGCAACCTGTCTTGAAAATTTAAGCTTTAGTAGGTAGACGCCGGCCGTAAAGTCAATTGAATCGTCACTATGGTCGGCGCCTATATGGAAGCTAATGTGCTGGAAAATTTACACGTTTTGCAAAATTGCATTTTTCGCGTTTAGACCATTTTCCGTCAGTCTAATTTCCATCAAAGCATTGTCGGAAGGCATTTGAATGAAGCCTCTACCTTCAAGTCCATCCAAAATAGCGTTCAATTTGGTCGGCGCAATCCGAGACAAGACAGATAATTCAGCTAGGAACGACTTACCAGACGCACCAAAAACTTGCAGAACTGAACGCTCTTCTGCATTCAGATCGACAGTTTTCACAAAATTTTCGACAGAAGCGGAGTCATTGGTAGCTTTAGATACAAACATGAAAAAGAAAATGAGGTAAGCGTTTACTTCTTCATTATAGGCAACCGCCAAAAAATGACTACTCAAACCCAGGGAATGCAGCCAAATGTAAATAAATTGTTTTGTGCCTTACCAAGAGAATATTTACGTTAGAGTGTTTTTCCCTTCTAGGTCAGTTGATTTAAGCAATCTTGCCAAGCACGCTCTGTCCATCGGTTTTGGAAGATGCTCTTGAGCCAGGTTCGGGACAGAAGTCTACCGTGTGTTGATGAGTATTTACGATAATTCGCCTAAATCGCCAAAGCGCAAAGCTTGACATTACTAAATTGGTCCGTGGTTCCGTAGCGATGCCGGGCCTGTGGGTTACTCCAGCAAGCACCGTCGCGAGTCAACCCTTCAAAACAGGGGATTGCCCGCCTCATTACGCCTTCATTCCAACAGAGCTCAGCGACACCTTCTGGCGTTCGAAATAAATAACCAAAAAATCCTGCGCGGGTTACTTGCTGTACTGCACCCGCGCAAAAGGCTTCCTCAACGTTGCGCCCATCGGGACAAGACACTACAATTTGTAAATCCGAGAAAAAGTCGGTATCGTCACCAATCTCATAATGGCAGCGTTCATCCAAGTAAGTTACTACATCAATCTGGAGAAGGCACTTTGCGTTTAAGGATTGTGCCTTTACCGAAGCCATCAAAAGAGGGCTGAGTAATAGCACGGGGCTAACGGCTGCCAGGATTTTGGTGATCGTCATTGTCTAAGTCTGATGAAGAGATGACAACAATCTTGCCATTGATTCGAGCATAACCCTCTCAATCTTTTTCGTAAATAATTAATAGAAACGTCTGTTCGGGGAATTGATTCCAGGTTAAATATTGGTGCTTGAGTTTCTATTTCATGGAGAGGTGGAGTCAATATGGAAAAAATTCATCTTTGGCAACAGGAACCAGAAATTAGAGAAGACTGGATTCAATTATCTGCTGTCATTGAATTACCTAATGGAAAGCGTCAAAGTTATTGGTATCGTATTCAAAAAAATATCAGTCATACTTGAATGATAGTTGTGATCCATTTATTGTCGGGTCACTATTTGTTTTTATGTCTAGGGCAATCGATGTACGGGTCCATGGACAAGCATCTCCTTCTTTACTTAAGAATTTGTGTGAATATCAGGCAATTT
>JBCDHF010000294.1:0-6203 GCA_038750375.1 Cyanobacteria bacterium P01_H01_bin.15 | reverse complement strand
TTGTTGGAGGCTAAAACCCATTAAAATCGTTCAATTTTCCGATTCCTGCAAGAGGTCTAGTAAAAAAACTTACTGTTTATTTGTCCAGGGATCATACATAGACTTACTTCTATCTATCAAAATCAAACTACTTTATGTAAAACTCAAGCCAATTACTCTTTATTTAAGCAATGCAAATTTTTCTATCATTCAAACTAATTTGTCAGAACAATTACCGTGATTTTGAGAGGCCAGATGTTAGGCTGCGACCACTAAAGTAATTCCCAATGCATCGACTTTAACGGCTGTACAAGCACAGGAGCGACTGCCATGATGCTCACACTATTTTTTCCTTTGTTGCTACTGATCACTGCAATTATCTGTGGCATTTGGTTTCGCAATACAGCTCATGAGATCTTCGGACTCCTTGCCGGTCTATTTGCGATCGCTTGTTTAGTCTGGCTGCTGGTCATTTCCCACTGGACGTTTCAAGCCATCAGCTTAACCATGCTTTATTTTTTCCATCGGCCGCTACAACGCTGGGTCACATTCGCCTTGGGGCGCTAATACCCATCAGAATCTCGTATGATTGATGACATCGTCACCAATGGCAAATGCGTGTGACTGCTAAATCTACTCTTGTCCCTCAGTCAGCTCCGTTAGCGACCGCAGCCGATCTCTTAGATGCCTTCGCCGAATTTCTCCACATTGATGTCGGTGCAGGCGATGCTGCGAAAGACACCCTTATCACCTATCGTCGTCAACTCCAATTTTTTCTACAGTGGTGTGATGGCAAGCAGATTCAACCGGCAGCTGTCGCGCTTCGAGATGTTAAACGCTACCGTCACTGGCTCGCCGAACAACAATTTAAACCCGCGACCATTGCACTTAAGTTAGCGGTGGTTCGTCGGTTCTATCAAGCGGCCCTGGAACAGGGCTTGGTGAACTATAACCCGGCTCTCGGGGTGTCCCCACCGCGAGAAAAGCGAGATCCAGCTACTCGTATCACTTACCTAGAACGGGCTGAAGTGCAGACGCTACTTACCACGATCGACGACGACGGCAGCCTCAAAGCTTCTCGTGATCGAGCGTTGATTGGCATCATGGCCCTAGAAGGACCTCGCACTGTCGAACTCCATCGAGCCAATATCGCTGATATTAGTCGACAAGGTCGCAATCGCGGCATTCGGGTTGAAGGCAAACGAAATATTCGGATTGTGCCATTAACCCCTCAACTCGCAGATGCCCTGGATCACTATTTGGAACAGCGGACTGGCTTGATGGATGAGGAACTCAGCCCCCAAAGTCCGCTTTTTATCGCGCTGGGTAACCGAGCAGGGGGTAAACGACTATCCCGTCGAGGCATGCGCAGTATCATCGATCACTACCTCAAGGCCAGCAACCTCAAAGCAGTCCAAGGACGTATTATTTCCGCTCATAGCTTGCGGCATACAGCCGGAACCCTAGCCTTGCGGGGGGGTGCGGACCTCAGACAAGTTCAAGATTTATTAGGTCATGCGGACCCTCGCACCACTTGTATCTATGCCCATGTCGCCGATCGCTGGGAAAACAATCCTGCTCTTAAATTAGACATTAATGTCTGATATAACAGTCGCCACCTTCGTAAGGTGGAGGCTGCGTGCCAGAGCGCCCTAGAATTAGGCAACTCCAAATCAGCAGTATCCTAAGCGATCTGACGAAAGCGAGACCGTCAACCACGCTCGTTACCCAGCGGTTCCCGCTGAGAGCGGAGAATAGGACGAATCACTTGTCAGCTTTCGACGAGGTCGGAATAAATGGGTATGTTCTGGATCATAAAGACGCGATCGCAAATCCAACTCTGCGGCATCCAATGCAGGACTAACTAAGTAAAGAGTGGTGCGTACCAACTGCTCCCGACGAGTCAACTCCGCTATTTCGGATAGTGGCACAACCCAAATCTTTTCATCTGGCCAACCAACCCGAAAACATACCGCCACCGGGGTTTCAGACGGATAGTGTAATAGCAGCTCAGTTTGAGCTTGTGCTACATGCCGGGCCGCTAAATAGAGTCCGAGACTAGCCCGATGCGAGGCCAAAGCAGCCAAACGTTCAGTATCTGGCACGGGAGAAGCTCGCCCCCCAATGCGAGTCAGAATACTCGTTTGCACCAACTCTGGCACCGTCAACTCAGCCCCCAATCGAGCTGCTGCCGCTTGAAACGCACTAATTCCCGGCACAAGCTCATAAGCAACGTTCGCCTCCCGCAGCACCATGATTTGCTCATGGATAGCACTATAGAGCGTCAAATCACCAGAATGAAGCCGAACCACAGAGCGACCCTGACGCACCTGCTCAATCATTAAAGGTAAAATCTGCTCGAGCGTCTTATGCCCGGTTGGAACCTTAAGCGCATCCACACGAGTATTCTGAAGCATCTGCGTCGGAACTAAAGAGTCAGCATACACTACCGTATCCGCCAAATTTAAAATTCGGTGTGCTTTCAGCGTTAGTAACTCCGGATCGCCCGGTCCTGCCCCCAAAAAATATACTTTGGGCACCAGAGAATAATCGTTAGACAAAGAAAATTACTGAGTAATAGGGCATTGGCACCCTAACAGATTAGTTACGTTAAACCAGTCAGATAACACCGATCTTTTCCAATTTACGGAGCAGCAGCCTACTCAAAGAACCAAGGTCTACTGCCTAGTCCTGAAGATTAAAATCCTGCTTTAGATATAAAAAATTCCTCTGAAAACATCAGACCGATCGAGAGCGCCTCAAAGATATTCCAAAGGAATTAAATATCAACTGAATCTAGAAAAAGATGAACATCACATCCTAAATGGGCAAAATACCAGAGTCACATACCGGTCAAAAAATTGGGAAACTTCCGTCAACTCTAAAATTTTTCTAAGGACCGGCATTAGTCACCGAATCAATAAGTTTGTATTTAGTAATAATGCGATAAATTGTGGCAAATAACTCAACCCTTGTTCTCAATTCTTTCTTGATTTTCGATTATGGCGACCTTTACCGTTAATACCACCGATGATGTCATCTCAGAAGACGATTTTCTTAGTTTGCGAGAAGCCTTGATAGAGGCAGCCAATAATGGCGCTTCATTGGATACGATCAATTTCGATGCGGAGCTATTAGGTCCTAGCGCCACGATTACACTGGATGGCCTATTAGGTGAACTAGAAGTCGATTCAAATGTCGAAATTCTTGGCTTGGGCGCCGAGCAATTAACGATCGATGCCGCTGGCAACAGTCGAGTCTTTGACGTAGACGACAACTCAGCAGCAGTTATCAATGTCACGATCTCAGGATTGACGATCACCGGGGGATCAATTAGCGGTGGTTTCCCCAGCGGTGTAG
This sequence comes from Cyanobacteria bacterium P01_H01_bin.15, assembly GCA_038750375.1. Lineage (GTDB taxonomy): Bacteria > Cyanobacteriota > Cyanobacteriia > Cyanobacteriales > JAAUTE01 > JAAUTE01. Next base: position 2,864 of record JBCDHF010000294.1, on the reverse strand, counting down.
GGGGCGGAGTCGCCAATGTTGAGAACTTATTACTCGATAGCGTAGTAGTCACTGGCAATACCGCTAATGTTGGCGGTGGTGTTGGGAATGGAGCAGATGGGCTTTCCATCGGCACCCTCACTATTACAAACAGTCAGATTACCGGAAATGCGGCCGTTGAATTTTCAGGACCATACTCAGACTATGGAGTAGGGGGCGGCGTCGCCAACGGATTTGGGATAGTCACGATCGAAGATTCTCTCATTGACAGCAATACTGCAGATGAAATTGGTGGCGGCACCTTCAATGGAATTGGCAGCATGACCATTAGCCGTTCCACTATCAGTAACAATCAAGCCAGAACTGCAGGTGGTTCATCCAACTATGCGTATGTCCCCTCAGGCATGATGGTCCCGGTGCCTGTCGTCTCAACGCTCACAATTGAGCAAACAAAAATTACCGATAACATCGCAAGCAATGTTGGCGGGGGCATCGAGAACTTTGCACAAGAGGGTGCAGCCACCACCACAATTACGGAAAGTACGATTAGTGGAAACACAGCCGAAGCATTTTTTGGCGGTGGCATTAACAATTTTGCGGGTGCCAACGGAACAGCGACAGTCAATGTATTCCGTAGCACCCTTTCTGAGAACAGTGCCGCTTCCTATGGTGGAGCGGTTGAAAGCTATGCAGGGGGAAGCGGTGCAAGTGCAACATTCTTAGCAGAGGGTGTGACGATCGGTGGCAACACAGCTGGCTCTGGCGGTGGAGCCGTTGACAATTATGGCTCTGGCGATGGTGCCGCTAGCGCAACTTTCCGAAATGTAACCATTGCGTTCAATACAGCCGGCTCAAGCGGTGGCGGGATTTCAACCAATAACAACGTATCTGGCACTGGCGTATTCATCGGCAACACCCTTATCGGCGGCAACGTTTCTACTGGGACGGACAATGAGGACGTCAGCGGAACCTTTGATGTGGGAACCGAAGACGACCGAAACATCGTGGAAGACACGACAGGCGGAACGTTCAACGGCGATGTCCTCGATAGTGGCGATGTTGGCTCCATTAACGCCATCATTGAAGACACGCTGGCGAATAATGGCGGGCTCACTTTAACCTATGCACAACAAGATGGTAGTCCCGCCACAGGCGCTGGTAGCAACGCTCCGGAGTATATCGGCTCCCAAACGTTTGATCAGCGGGGAGAAGGTTTTCCGCGACTCTCAGATGGTGTCGCCGATATTGGAGCCATTCAAAATAGCGAATTTGTGTTCACAGGCAATCTGCGGTACGGATTAGGGTCCAGAAATCTGAATGAAGTAGTTACTTTTCAGAATGAAGGTGAACAAAGCAGCACAATTCTCCGCCGCGAGAGCTTTTCTAACACAGGATTAATCCCGGGAGGGTCTCGGGAGATTGAAGGCTTAATTGTTTCCGGTCGCCAGGCGCTGCCCGGTACGCTCCCAATAGAGCCGCAAACGGCAGTAGGCATTAATGGGCTTGGGGTTCGTTCGGCCGGCACACGGGCGACGATTGCCCCGAATGATTTCTTCTCTGTAACTCTGATTGATAATATCAACGATCCAAATGTCCGAAATTTCTCAGTAGCCAATGATGCCATCCTCCGGTTAGGCGGTGCCGCCAATAACGTTGTTCAGATCGAGGCTTTATTGGATGGGGAATCGGTCTTCACGGAACAGTTCACCTTGAACCAGAGCAATCTGCGTCCTGATGATCCGTTCAGGGGTGCTCCTGTTTATGGGATTGATCTTGCAAATTCTGGAAATGACTTCTTCGATGAAATTCAAGTTTCGTCCGTAGTGGGATTACCAGGCGGTGGACTCCCGCCTGGGGCGACATTTATTTCCGCCAACTTCTTTGTCGGAGAATTTGCCTAGGGTAAATGATATGTGATTCCCCGACCTGTCAAGTAAATTTGACATCGCCTGAATATTTTGACGTCAGGACAGAAATCGGGAATCCATTCCTCAAACAGTCATTGCCATTAATGATGACTTTTGTGATCGCAGCAAGTTTGCTGCGATCATATTTTTTGGGCTATCGCTAAAGTTGTGCCGACTAATTTGAAAACAGTTGCTCAGCCCACCAAGTGGCTTCTTGAGCTTGAATCGCTTGTTTATCAGAGTCAGTCAGGCGCTTGAGATGGCTAAGCACCAAATTCATTCGGCCTTGGCTACGTGAGCGATCTTTATGACGCAACAAAAAATCCCAATAGAAAAAATTAAAGGGGCAAGCCTGTTCGCCAATACGTTCACGGTGACTAAAGAAGCAGTCTTGGCAATAGTCACTTATTTTATGAATGTAGTTAGCTGAGGCAGCATAGGGCTTCGACGCTAAAATTCCGCCATCGGCAAACTGTCTCATCCCTATCACATTCGTTACCATCACCCAGTCATAAGCATCAATAAAAGCCGCATGAAACCAGTCCGTAATGGCTTGGGGCGACACCCCGCTTATCAGTGAAAATTACTTAATACCATCAACCGCTGAATGTGATGGGCTTAGCTAGTACGCTCAACTTGGGATAATGTTTGACGCAAACAGTTCATCTCTGTCTGCGTAGCATCCAAAAAAAATTCTGGCAGCGGCCATTCATGCTCGAACCAATCGCGATCACGATACTCATCGGACTGACTATCATAAATCCCTCGCAAATATTCCCGCCAACCTAAAACTTGTCGCACAAACCCTTCCACCGAGTTCGGCGGCAGACCCTTCGTTTCATAGGCAGTAACAATCATCTTCAAGACAGCCTGGGGCTGCAACAGTCCCAGATTGAGATACGCAGACAATAGCCCATGCCACATAGTATATTCCCCGGTGACCATGGCATCTTGATACGGGCCAACCCCCCCCCTAAG
>JBCDHF010000293.1:0-6219 GCA_038750375.1 Cyanobacteria bacterium P01_H01_bin.15 | reverse complement strand
TCAACGGCGGGGGCTGGCGCCCCAAGGATTCCACCGCAAACGGTGGAAGCAACGGTACTCGCCAGAGGCGAGAGATGGGCAACTGTTGTGGTGATCCCACCCAAGGAATGGGCTAACGCCCATGCTCTTTTGGGCAGTCCCTGAAAAGCTTGGCGCGCCTGGTCGCCCCAGGGTACTGGCCACCCTCATACGTCAAGCCACTGCGCTCGGGCTCCGGGCATTGACGTATGAGCCGCTCTGCCAGTGCCACTGGTGCACCAGCCTGCGCCACAGCGGGGTGTTTGGTCGCCATTAGCAGCCTCAATTTTCATTCAGCTTATGGACATTGGTGAAGCTCTGATATCGGCTCTGCAAGAGAAAAATGTCGACAGAGTCTATGTTGTCGCAGGAGATTATGTTCTAAATTTCCTGAAACGGATCGAGGAATCGCCAATTGAGCTTATTTGCATGGCCGGCGAGGAGGGAGCTGGTTTTGCGGCGGATGCTCACGCACGTCTTCATGGCTTTGCTGCCGTCGTCGTCACCTACGGAGTCGGGGCACTTAAATTGCTTAACCCCATTGCCGGAGCTTTTGCTGAGCGTTCTCCAGTATTAGTTATTAGCGGTGCTCCCGGTGTGAGAGAATCTCACGATCATGAGCTCTTACACCATAAAATCAAAGCGACTGACACGCAACAGCGCTTTTTTGATGAGATCTGTGCAGAGAGCGCACGGCTAGATTCAGCGCGCACAGCTGCTGGTTCCATCGCCAAAGTCATTGCGGCAATGGAGCGTGAATCCCGCCCAGGATATTTAGAGCTACCACGTGACTGTATGACCAGAACGTTGCCGTGGCCGCTGAAATTGATTTCACCGCATCAGGAAAAAGGTGACTACCCTCTACATCATCGAGACATATGCGAGCAGCTTCTACAGTGGATGCGTACCCGGAAGCGACCAATCGTGCTCGCAGGTCTTGAACTGCATCGATATGGGCTGCAAAGTAACTTAGCTGCATTATTAGAACGCGAGGGGTGGCCTTTTGTTACCACCCTTAGTGCAAAAACCTTATTAAGTGAGCGCCATCCAAACTATCTCGGGATCTATGAAGGGGCGATGAGTAGTGAAACAGTTACGTCAGCCATTGAAAATAGTGACGGGGTTCTTCAAATCGGGGCACCACTTTCCGATCTCGATAGCGGAATCTTTACGGCAAACCTCAATCCCTCTACAACAATTACTGTCGAGATGGAGCAGGGAACTATCTCACCTGAAGGTATAGAAGACGCTCTAGATCCTCGTCAGCTGCTAGAAATCTTTTTAGAGCTAGGACCTCCCCCTCAATCTAAGCCCATTGCAGAGAGACTTTCCCAGCTGAACTCATCTACTGAGCAACCGTCCTTTACGCCAAGAAACAATGAGCCGATTAAGTTAATGCGGCTGATCGCAGCTTTAAGAACCAGCCTGCAAAATGACAGCATTCTATTGGCAGATCCTGGTGATGCACTATTCTCCTCCGCCTTAGATCTTCGACTACCCAATCAGGGCAGCTTTCTTACCAGTGGCTATTGGGCATCTCTGGGTTTTGCCGTGCCGGCAGCCGTTGGCGCTTGGGGAGCTAAACCTTCGCTGCGACCTGTTGTCATCTCGGGTGATGGCTCATTCCTCATGAGTGTACTAGAGCTTGCAACTATGGTGAGATATGGTATCCCTGCATTTGTAATTGTGCTTGATAACAAAGGATATGGGACAGAGCGACCAATCTTAGACGGTTGTTTTAACGATATAGCGCCGGTGAATCATGAAGTTCTTGCTCGCGCTTACGGGTTTGTTGATACCGCAAGAGTAGAGACCGAAGAACAGCTCTGGTCAGCACTCACAAGATTGCAGCGAGAACATAGCGGTCCGACTCTTATGAGTGTAGATCTTCAACCGGATGATCGCTCTACGGCTCTCACTCGGTTAACTCAATCTTTAAGTCAAAGAGTTAAGGTGACTTGAAAAATTGAAGTGGCGGAGCCGTGCGTTGTAAGCACGTCAAAATCAATGGAATAGGTAACAAGGAGGACAAGACCAGTGCCTGGACGAATGAATGGAAAAGTTGCTATCGTCACAGGTGGGAATGACGGAATCGGTGCTGTCGTTGCTCATTGCTTTGCGAAAGAAGGGGCTAAAGTCGCCATCCTGGCTCGAAACGAGGAGAAAGGGCAGAGGGTTGCGCAATCCATCCGTAATGAAAATGGGGAAGCTAAGTTCATTGAGTGCGATGTGACGCAGCCCGGCTCAATTAAGGACGCGATCGCCCAGGTCGTTGAAGTCTTCGGCGGTTTGAACGTGCTCTGTAACAACGCAGGTGTTGCTAATATCAATATGTTCCCCAATGAATCACTTGGCGATTGGGAGCAAGTTCTAAAGGTCAATCTAACCGGTACGTTTCTGGTAACGCAGGCGGTCTGGCCTCATCTCATTGCATCAGGCGGCGGTGCTGTCGTCAGCATATCTTCGATGGCAGCCGTCAACGGCTTCAATGAAAATACCCTGGGCTTGAGCAATATGAACGTCTCGGCGTCTTACTATGCCTCCAAGGCCGGCATTGAAGGTTTTACTCGCTATGCAGCGAGCATTGGTTCATCACACAACATTCGCGTAAATTGTGTACGACCAGGGCAGATTCTGACACCAAGCGTGACAGGTCCTGATGGACGACACTTGCTGGCAAATACCCTAGAACCTCCGCAGATGATCAAGGGACCGGGTAAACCCGAAGATGTGGCAAATGCGGTACTGTTCCTAAGCACCGAAGATTCTCGCTTCATTACAGCGACAATTCTTAACCTCGACGGAGGATCGTCAGCAAAAGTGTAGATCCAGATCGAAGCGTATCTCCCTACGGCAATCATTAGGAGATTTATTCAAATGAATATCGTCCTACGGGGCTTACTCTAAAATTTTTCCTCAATAGCGCAACTTAGAAATTTGCAAAGCCGTGTCGAACGTATTGCCAAATTGTTGTCAGGCGGCTAGGAAGATAAAATAGAGCACCAGCGGTAACGAAGAAATCACGTCGCATTGCAATTGTAGACTTGCTTCATTGCTCATTGGGTCGCGAGCAGACATATGTTATTGTGCATGGGAATATTGATAAATCATCGTGGTTCTTGAACGCTGATCTGATAATGTCCGGTAGCGTATAAGGTTAAACGTTATAAGTGAGATAGAGTGGAGCGAATGGGGAAAATACTCTTAACGGGATTTGAAGCGTATGGGAATACACCTCATAATCCAGCCGAATCAGTTGCACGCGCTCTGGATGGCAAGACAATTGGGGAGTCGAAAGTCATTGCTCGCATTGTCCCCAATAATTTTTTTGAAAGTATCAAATTTGTTCAGAGTTCAATTACCGAGACTCAGCCCAACGTTGTTGTGATGCTTGGCGAGTATCCTGGACGAGCAATGATCACAGTTGAACGTATTGCTCAAAACTTAAATGACTCGACCAGATATGGGCTCGCAGACAACAACGGATGTGAACTTCAGGATCAGATGACGGTTCCCGAAGGACCTATTGCATATCATTCAACCTTGCCAATTAGGGCGATGGTGAAGGCAATGCGAGAAGATGGCATTCCAGCCGATATCTCTGATGTAGCTGGGACCTTTTGCTGTAATCACTTGATGTACGGTGTTCTTCATTACATAAAGACCAAGAATCTGCCTATCCGAGCGGGCTGGATTCATCTGCCATCGCTGCCTCGGGTCGCCGCGCTTCCAGAAAATCTTGGTGTGCCTAGCATGTCGGTAGAGACATCCTCAGGTGGCGTCGAAATCGGGCTTCGGGCCATCTTAGAAAACTCCCTAGACATTCAGGCGCCGCTCTTATCGCGGCTACAAATTTAGTTGACTGGCGCAAAGGGAGTCAACTGATAAGACATACCAGTCATCGCCAATATATAAAACGTTAAGTCGTCTAGTCATATAAATAGGATAAGAACAGGAGCCTGATCTCGATGTCTCACTATGACTTGGCTATCATCGGCTGTGGTGGAATCGGGGCAGCATGCCTTGAGGAATCCCACAAACGAGCTTTGAGTACTATTGCGTTTGATCAGTATTGCCCACCTCATGACCATGGAAGCTCTCACGGTCAAACGCGAGCAATTCGGAAAGCTTACTTTGAAAGACCAGATTATGTTCCACTATTAGCTCGCGCTTACGAACTGTGGGCTCGGTTAAATTCTGTCTCGAATAGCCGCATTTGGGATTTATGTGGGCTGATTCATGTTGGCGCAGTGAACGGTCGTCTCATTGAGGGAGTTCGAAAAAGCGTTCAGATCTACAATCTCGACGTTGAGGAGGTGAGTCAGAAAGAATTGGAGGCTCGATTTCCCGGATTTCGATGTCGAAAAGACGATTTGGTGCTTTACGAGAGAGAAGCTGGAATGCTATTTGTGGAAGATATTATCCGGCTTCAGATTGCACGCGCCCAAGCCTCCAGCAAGATAGATTTATGTTTCAATACGAGGGTGGAGAATTGGCATCTCGACAGTCCGATCCGAATAGTTACGAGTAAGGGGACTTATACAGCAGAGAGGCTAATCGTTACCGCTGGCCCTTGGGCCAATGAAATGCTCAAGACAGAATCTCTTAGCCTTAGCGTACTGCGAAAACACCTCTACTGGCTCAAGGTTAGAAATCACGCTTATCGCAGGGAAAACGGCACCCCACTGTTTGTTTTCGATAACGGCAGTGGGTGCTTTTATGGATTTCCTGTAATTGATAAATGGGGTCTAAAAGTCGCAGAGCATACTGGTGGGGAAGCAATTGCACCAGATGAAGAGAAGTCAAAATTAGATTCGATTGATATGGCTAGGGTTCTGGCATTTTTGAGAGACAGATTACCGGATGTGTCGCCACAACTATTTCATTACGTGGCGTGCAAGTATACGATGAGCCCAGATGAGGACTTTATACTCGATATATATTCGGAGAGTCCGAGTGTAGCTTACTGTGCTGGTTTATCTGGTCATGGTTACAAGTTTGCACCTGTCCTTGCGGAGATCCTCTTATCGCTGGTTTGTGAGGGCGGGACTTCACATAACATTGATTTTCTTCGCGCTGCAAGATTTTTGTGACCGTAGTTTCTCCCCTCAGTCCGAATGCTTGCCTGATGGTCTCGATGGGTCATGAGAAAGTTCTACTATGTTAAGGCGTTTGCGCGATCGCAGATGGTTTTGGATAACGTTTCTGAGCAGTTACTCTCCACATAATCTTGAAACAGCTTGGATGTAGTTGTAAAGCATCTCGAACTTTCGTGACATTGACGCAATGTCTCTAACTGAATCACGACAGGGGCTATAAACTATGACCGTTGGAGCTTAAACTCAGTGCTAATTTCTCTATCGGTGCTAATTTCTCTATCGGTGCTAATTTCTCTAGAAAGCTGATTTTAACGCTATTAATCCTTCCCTGTTCAATATCCCAGACCGATAGAGGCTGGCGTGTCTTAATTTAGAACATTTAAAGTCCAGTTTAAAGTAGGCGATGAAGACTACCGAATATCGGCATCGTTACTATGGTCCATATCGAAAATCTACAGAAATAAAAATAACTATGTCCATATTTAAAATCATTCGAACGGTATCAGCAATAGCCCCGCTAGCTTTTTGTTCTACTTTTGGGTATGCCGCATTTGCAAACACTTTCCCCGATGTCAGAGGAACCTGGTCTGGATCTTACCAGGTGGCTTTTCCGAATGGGCATCCGGATTACCCGGATCAATCGGTGAGCACCTCGATGGAACTAGAGGTTTACAAACAAGAAGGAAATCTCATATGGGTAATTAACCGTTGGCGACGTAATAATAGTGACGACTGGGTTATTGAGTATGGGACAGGAACTTTTGATCTTGACGAGCAAGATGAATTGGTGATTGCAGAAAAAGAGGAAAGTCCTGAAATTCCTGGCGTAAATACAGGAATGTTTATTGGTGAATATGAGAAGGGAGCACTATACCTAAATTATATCGGAGTAGACGGAGGTATGACGTTTTCGGTTGAACTCAGAAAGCGTTGATATTAGGAAAATGGTAATGTTGGCGCGCTTTAAAATATGCCATTGTCGGACTCCTTTGCTCTTGCAGATAGCATGAAATAGCTTCGACAATGACATAGTGAAAATCAGAAGCTCTCACGTTCTGCATTTATTCAATGTTGTATTAGAGCTCTTGCACGGACCCATTTG
>JBCDHF010000292.1:0-6223 GCA_038750375.1 Cyanobacteria bacterium P01_H01_bin.15 | reverse complement strand
CCGGGAAATAGGACTACCGGCAATCCGGGAAAGCGATCACAGGTTTCAGGCGTTTGGACCAGAGATACCCCTGGCAAAATTTGACCCAGCAGGCGTGCCGTGCGCAGTCTTAATCCCTGGCTCAGCACATCGTTGGAGGTGATACCACCCTTGCTGAGTAAATAGCTAATGTCCGCTGGCAGGTCAGTGACGACACTCATCAGCAACCGGGAGACATCGGCACCAAATGCCAGGCGCGTATCGATATCGGCAAAGGTGAGTTCTTCCCGAGAGGTGAAAATTACGGGGGTTTGTTGCTGGGTAAAGGCGCTAGCAACCTGCGCCAAAATTTCCTGTTTGAGCTGGGGGGAGGAGTCTGGATGATCTCGTAATCGGGCTACGTCGACTTCGATAGGAAGGACGCCTGGTTGTTCAAGAAGAACGGCCAGTTGACGGGTGGTTTTTTGCACGTGGGAACCAACCAGCACAACCCCTGGATTAGAATTTCGGCGGTATTGGCTCATTTTTGTCGCGGCAACAGGCTGTGGTCCGAGTTGAGCGAGTGAGGTGAGAAGACTTGCCGCACTGCGAAACAGAAATTTTTTCCCGCTAGCGGCGGCCTCTTGGAGAGACTGGGCAAAGAGATCGAGATCAGTTTGCGTCTCGCCGTCGACCACGGCACATTGATTGTTTGTAAATTCTTGAAGGCGCCCCGTGAGATTATTGGTGGGTTCCCGTAGATCTTCCAACAGCAAGCGCTCCACCGTCGCGGCTGAAATTAGACCTTGGGTCTTTTCGGCTACGTAATCCGGCAGGTAGCTGTGGTGATATCCAAACACAGAATCTCGCGCAAATTCGGTTTGATGGGCGGCGAGTTCGGTGCCATCGGGCTGCACCACATAATGAACGCTCCCGCGAGTGATGCGCCCCCCTTCGAAAAAAGCCGGGACTAAAAAATGGGCGTCAAACGGGCCCAGCTCAGCGGCAATGACATCGGTTTCCAGAGGGTAGTGTCCGCGTAAGGTTGAGTCTGAGCGACTGACAACCACAAAATCGGTGAGTTCCACTTCTGCGATCGCAACTTTGAGATTTTGACAAACTTCTTGAGTGATGGCTTGGGCGGCTTCCGGGGTCAGGGCTCGAGTATTGGCCAAAATAAAAAAGAGGGGAGCCGGATCTCTTAGACCTTGAATCAGGGTCTCAACGTCCCAGCGCAACAACAAAAGACAGCTATGGACCGTTTGGGAGCCAGTGGGATCGTCGTCGAGCACGATCACTTTTGCTTGAGAAGAAGCCATGGGGGGATTTAAACAGTTGCAACAAATATGAAGACCCAACACAGGGTTTGATCAAACGATAAGGCGTTTTGGTCGGAACCCAAAAAGTTCTACTTAATCTCCGAAAGCAGCTTATAATTGTTTTTCTGTGGACTTTTTTGGAAATTAATTTTTTAGAGATCAGGAGAGAAAAGATTCTATGGCTCGATATCGCGGTCCTCGTTTGCGGATTGTCCGCCGCTTGGGTGAACTGCCCGGTCTTTCACGCAAAACTCCCCGTCGGGCTTATCCGCCTGGACAGCATGGTCAAGGCCGTCGCAAGCGCTCTGAATACGCCATTCGTCTAGAAGAGAAGCAGAAGCTGCGCCTTAATTACGGCGTTAGCGAAAAGCAGCTTGTCAACTATATGAAAAAAGCCCGTCGTTCCAGTGGCTCAACCGGGCAGTCTTTGCTGCAGCTTTTAGAGATGCGCTTGGACAATACGGTCTTTCGTCTGGGGATGGCGGGCACGATTCCTGCTGCGAGGCAATTAGTGGGTCACGGTCACGTAGAAGTGAATGGCCGTCGCGTCACGATTCCTAGCTACCAGTGCCGTCCGGGTGATGTCATTACCATTCGCAATAACGATAAGTCCAAAGAACTTGTTAAGCGCAATATGGAGTATCCAGGTTTGGCAAATTTGCCTAGCCACTTAGAGTTTGATAAAGACAACCTCACAGGTAAGGTCAACGGCTACATTGAGCGGGAGTGGGTTGCGCTGCAGATTAACGAACTGTTGGTCGTTGAGTATTATTCACGCAAAGTTTAAGTCGCTCGCTAACCGCCAATTTGAGACATGGTTCGGGCGTAGGCTTGACCCTCCGTTCCTCGGTCTCGTTCTTTAAAATTAATTTCTGGTTTAAGCGTCAGCAGGTCATTAACTTGCTGGCGTATTTTTGCTGTCGAAATACCTTGTCGCAAGCTGGTTTTTAGGTCTAGCTGACCCGTTTCATTCAGTAAACAAGGACGCAGCCAGCCATCGGCAGAAAGGCGCATCCGATTACAGCGATCACAAAAACATTCCGACATCTGCGAAATAAAACCGAGAGTCCCTTTGGCATCAGGAATTTGGAAAACATCAGCGGGACCATTCCCTCGAATAAAGCTATCCTCAAGCCCGAAGCGTTCCCGGATCCGTTGACGCAACTCGGCAGAAGAGACCCAGGCCTGTTCTGCGAATAGCGCGGAGTTGCCAATGGGCATGAATTCAATGAACCGTACATGCCAGTCTCGCTTAATAGTTAGAGCGGCTAAGTCTAATACTTCATGGTCATTTATGCCGGGAATAATCACCGTATTGAGTTTCAACGGAGCAAACCCTGCTTCATACGCCGCCAAAATTCCTCGCCAGGTCTGTTGCCAGCGACTCCGCCCTCGATTGCCGATGATCCGGTCAAAAGTGACCGGGTCCAAAGAATCCAAGCTGATATTAATCCGATTCAAGCCGGCTTGTTTAAGATCGGCAGCAATGGGGGCCAAATAAAACGCGTTGGTTGTTAAGGAGAGATCCTGCGTTTCCGGTAGATTTGCGATCGCAGTCACAATCTGGACGATGTCTGAGCGCAATAAGGGCTCTCCACCGGTCAGGCGAAACTTGGTGAACCCTAATGGAATGAATACTTCTTTCAGCAACCGCAAGAGTTCTGGAGCAGTCAGAAGTTCGGGCGGCAAAACATAGTCCAGCGGCGCCGTTTCCGGCATGCAATATTGGCAGCGAAAATTGCAGCGATCGATCAGACTGATGCGAAGATAATCGACGGCAGGCATAGACTAAACGTTATGGGGTGAGTGCCGGGGCAGACCCTGAGACTATCAAACGATTCTAAATCGAGGACTCTCGCTACGGGGACACGGAAGAGACAGTTACCAGGATTGGCTTCTACCCGGCTTAGGAGCAGAGTCGCCAAAAGAGGGCATCGGTGCTTTTCTCACCCATACCCTCTCCAGAAGTTTTGTGAAACCATTGAGCAGGCATCTAAGCCCGATTATCGCGGTCTCGACGGCGGCGATCACGCCACTCCATTGCCGAAAGATAGACAATGCCCAGACTAATCAAAATCAGTAAAGTCAGCGCCGCAAAATAAACGACTTTGAGTGCTGCAAAATCCATTTAGTATCCGTTGCGTGCCCAAACAACCATAGTGATAGACCATGTGAACAAAACTAAGAAAGTGACCCAGCCAACTGTCAGAATATCCATTTATTGTGTTTTATTAAGAACTCTTCACAAACTATACGCAATCTTAGGCTGCATTTTCGAGGAGCGTTAACAGAATGTTACGGAGTCAGTTTTCCGAACGGCTGGCCTCTCTCAAAGGTGGCGTACTCAGCGCCGCGATCATGATAATTATCCATCTGGGTTTTATCTTGGGTCAGATGGGGCTTGTCCCCTTAACTTGGTCCGTCGCGCTACTCAGCTTTATCCCTGTGGGTCTGACCGGAATGGTATTTGGCGTCACCTACCGGTACACAGTCCGACGGGATCGTTATCGTCAGCTCGGAGACGGGGTGGTATCAGCTTTTTTTGTCACGCGCATGGGCGGCGTCGGCAGTGAGCTTCTGATGTCTCGGGGGCATCCCGCTCTCAAGTCAGCCCTGCCGGGATTGTTTATCCTGGGGATTGACACAATCCTTGGATTAGCCCTCGCTCGCTTCTGTTTAGATTGGGCTCAGACCCGCGGATGGCTGCCAATGGCTGCTCCAGAAATACATGACGACTCAACTGATTTCGACTCCAACTCCGACCCGGACCTATCCTCTCGTTGAATTTTTCCACTCTCTCCAAGGGGAAGGCGCATTTAGCGGGGTCAATGCCTTTTTTATTCGCTTAGCGGGCTGTACGGTGGGTTGTCCTTGGTGCGATCAGAAAGAAACCTGGTCAGCTAAACGCTCGCCAAGGGTTGCCTTAGCTGACATTACCCAATTAGCCGCCGACGCTCGCCCCGGCATTGTGGTTGTAACGGGGGGTGAGCCGTTAATGCATGATTTAGACCCTCTAGCTCAGTCTTTGCATCAGCACAATTTGCGATGTCATTTAGAGACGTCCGGAGCTTACCCGATTAGCGGCACCTGGGATTGGATTACGCTCTCACCCAAATCCTTTAAGCCACCTTTGTCCAACAATTACGCTCAGATTCAGGAACTCAAAGTGATCATTGCTCATCCTGACGATTTCCAATGGGCAGAAGCTCAAGCTGCTCAGGTCGCTCCGGAAATTCCCAAATATTTACAACCTGAATGGTCTCAGCCCCAGAGTCAAACCTGGATTTTTGACTACATTCTACAAAATCCCCAGTGGCGCCTGAGTCTGCAAACCCATAAATATTTAGGGGTACGCTAACTAATGTCCATACCCAAAGCCATTGTTTTACTCTCCGGAGGTCTCGATTCCTCTGTTTCTACGGCGATCGCAATTCAGGACGGCTATGATTGCTTTGCTCTCTCCGTAAGATATGGTCAACGACATGAACGGGAATTAAATGCGGCTGCTGTGATCGCAACTCACTTCGGTATTGCTGATCAGCATTTCATTGTTGATGTAAACCTGGCTCAATGGGGCGGGTCGTCGCTCACCGATTTCACGCAGTCGGTGCCTCAATCTGGTGTCAATGAACGAGAGATCCCAAATACCTACGTGCCGGGGCGCAATACGGTCTTCATTGCGTTAGCCCTCTCGTTAGCCGAAGCACAAGGGGCCAGCGCCATCTATCTTGGCATCAATGCCGTAGATTATTCCGGCTATCCTGATTGTCGCCCCGATTATCTGAGCGCTTTTCAACGGCTGGCAAATCTGTCATCCAAAGTTGGATTAATGGGAGGTGCACCCCGTCTAGTTGCGCCTCTGGTTCAACTCAGCAAACGAGCCATTGTTGATCAAGCAATTGCGTTGAACGTGCCCATTACTCAGACATGGTCGTGCTACCTCGGGGGAGAGCAACCTTGTGGCTATTGTGACTCTTGCCGGATCCGAGATGCCGCTCTCATTGAGGCGGGGTACCCGGAGCTTGCAACGGCTCCGGGTCGTGCGCTAGCTCGTTAGCATCCTCCGTTCATCGCATTCGCCATTTTTGTCAGAGGGAGGATCGTGTGTCAGAACCCTCTTGGGTTGAGAAATTCAAGGTTAGACCTGTTTTGAGGACCCTGGCGAAAGCGATATCTGCTCATTAACCGCACATCCTATGGACACCATCGAAATCCAAAATATCCGTGCCTACGGCTACACCGGCTACTTATCAGCAGAACAGACCCTAGGGCAGTGGTTTTCAGTCGATCTATCACTTTTCCTCGACTTACAGTCTGCTGGCAGCAGTGATAAGCTCTCAGATACAGTCGACTACCGGGACGCCATTCAACGCGTTAAAACCCATATTCAAACCCAGCGCTACGCCCTCGTTGAAAAACTCGCCGATGCGATCGCATCGGAACTAATATCTGTGTTGCCATCCCTACACAAACTTCGCGTTCGGTTAACAAAAGAAGCACCCCCTATCCCGGATTTTGGGGGGCAAATTGTCATCGATATCACTCGCTCCTTGTCTGCATACACCAGTCTGACCAGAGGTTCGTAAATGTATTCGTACCAAAAATCAACGTAAATCCCATCAGTTTTTTCCAAGTTTAGAGCTGAATCAATGGCGGCTTTATCGGCAAGTTCCGAGTTGTAGAAGATGCTTTATAAAACGTCACGTCGCCTCTAGGGCACGACAGTGATTCTTTTGCTCGAAATCTATAGAAAACGGGAAGATTAAACGCAAGACGAAATAAGAATAACGATGCTAGCCTGGGGTGGCAAAAGGCTCTTGGTCTGAGCATTTCAGACACTAGCTTTTTCCCGCAAAATAACGGAAATATCGCTAATTTATGCGGGCTTAAAAACAGCCCTTTTTATCTCAGCGGTTGAATGAATTGGCGAACTTTCCTCTGTTCAT
>JBCDHF010000291.1:0-6225 GCA_038750375.1 Cyanobacteria bacterium P01_H01_bin.15 | reverse complement strand
GATTTGATTATCGGCAGCGAGTTGAGCGAGCGAACCGGAAACAGGGGTTTGAGAATTCATATTAAAGGCGTACGGTCAGCGACACTGGCTTGATTATGCCCGTTATTGTTTTGAATAGTATAAGAAGACTCGACGTTCGGTGTATCAGTGATCACAGCTAAATCAAAGTTTAAATTTTCAACGAACAATTATTCAACGTGAGGACTACTTATTTATGAAAATCTTAGTCGCAGGGGCAACAGGCCGAACGGGTCGTCGCATTGTTAATCAATTGTGCCAACAAAATATTGAGGTGCGAGCGCTAGTTCGCGATCGCGCTAAAGCACAGGGATTATTCCCGAATGAGGTCGAGATTGTAACGGGGGATGTGACGGAGCCCAAGAGCTTGTCAGAAATCTGGGGCGGCATTACGGGCGTGATTTGTGCGACAGGTGCTTCGCCTAGCCTAAATCCGCTCGAACCATTTTTTGTGGATTACCGAGGGACGATCAATTTGTACGAATCGGCTAAAGCTCACTCTGTTCGGCGTTTTGTCTTGGTGACCTCACTGTGTGTCTCACAGTTTTTTCATCCCTTAAATTTATTCTGGCTTATTTTGTTCTGGAAGCGCCAGGCGGAAATGGATTTAGTGAAAAGTGGTCTGACTTACACGATCGTTCGTCCGGGCGGACTCAAGGAAGCGAATGACGAGCAGCCGATTCTAATGTCAGAGGCTGATAGCCGATTTGAAGGCTCCATTCCCCGAGAGAAAGTCGCTGAAGTCTGTGTCCAAAGTCTGCTGAACGAAACGGCCAATAACAAAATTATTGAAATTGTGACTGCTCCAGAAGGCTCTACAGAGAGCTGGGAGAAACGCTTTGCAGCAGTGGCGGCAAGTTAGAGGGTTCCTTGTTGGTCGCGACTTGTTAATTTTGTCGGGATGGGTCAATATTGTCGAGCCGAAAACCAGGTGCTTGGTAGTTATCGCCTAAATATTCAGCTGGCATGGTGTTTTGGTTCCCGTCCCTAACCGCATGATATTGAGGCGACAATATTTCGATATCTGCTTCGTTGCACTTGTCCTGAATATTTTGGTGCAAAGCTGAATAGATGCCACCCATTTTATTGGGCTGATTGGTAAAGGCGCGGAGATTGTAGCTGGGATAATAATCATCCAGACTGACTTGCCAGACATGGGGCTGAGGGTCGGGCAGGATTCCCTCAGTTGCCAGGGCCGCATCTGTTAAGACCGCATGAACTTTACGCCAGGGGACGTCATAGCCGAGGGTAACGGTTGTTTTGAGGACTAGGGGTTTTTTGAGGTTGCGAATTGCGGCGCTGTAATTGCGGATATTACTGGCAATTAGGCTGGCATTGGGAATGGTGACAATTTCGTTCTCGGGCGTAATAATCTGTGTGGACAAAATGGTCTTATCGATTACGTCTCCTTTGACGCCAGAGACTTCAATGCGATCGCCGAGTTGAAAAGCGCGAGTGTAGATAATGACGATGCCGCTGATAATGTTTGCGATCGCACCAGTTGAGCCGAGGGTAACGAGGGCACCGAGAAAGATTGAAACACCCTGGAAACCCGCAGAATCAGAAGCTGGCAGGTAGGGAAAGATGAGCACAGCGGTCAGGGCAACGATGAGAACGGTGGCAATGTTCGACGTGGGTTGAGCCCATTCCGTATAGAAACCGGGGATTTTGACGCGTTCTCGACGAATGGCATCAAAAATGATCTTGGAAACTCGCACCGCATAGCGACCGACCACCACAAAGATAATGATGCGAATTAGGTTCGGTAAATAGCCAATTATCCCCTGACCCATCAACGCCAAGGATTGCCAAAACGCGGTGAACAGAGTGTCCCGGAGACCACGGGTTTCGGGGAAAAAGCCTAGTACCAAAGAGATGTAGTTGTAAAAAATGACCGCAATCAGCGCGATTCGAAGATATTTAACACCGTTGGTAATCCAGCGACTTATCTGGCGCTCTGAAACCACTTCTAGATCTTGAATGTTGACCGACTGCAATCGCCGATTTTGCCAACGATCAATCCGTCGAATCACAAACGGAATAAATTTGTTAACGATCGCGAGGGCTAGAAATAGCAGGACCGTGGCAATCAGGGTTGAGAGTGCGGCGCGGGCTCGTTGCCGAGGAGAACGTTCATCACGATATTCTGTGATCGCAGTTTTGAGGGTTTCTAAATAGTCAGCCGCTAACTCATCCAAGGTTACGCCCGCGGCTTCCGCATCTTTGTTAGCTAGTACAAAGAGCAAATCATCTTGAACAATAAAAAAGCGATATTGATTGAGCCGTTCAACCACAATTTCATCCACGGAAACGTTGTAGTTATCGGCGAGATCTTGAATTTCCTCACTAGCATTTTCGGCCCGCTGCTTGGGAGTCAGCTCCGACTTCGCTTTCTCGGAAGAAGGACGGGCTAAACGAAACTCAAAGACAAACAGCTCTTGATTATCTAGTTTGACAATTCCGGGTTCATTCTGGGCTTCATCTTCCTGATCCGCATTTTCAGAGGATGTTTCGTCAGACTTATCCGCATCTTCCTGTTGATTCTCAGATGACTTCGACTCAACTTGTTCACTGGGCGTTTCTGAATCGCTAGAAGCCGCCGAGTCAGTTTGAGCCGCCAGTTGAGAGGTCCCACTGAGCAAGAGAAGCCCTACTAACAAATAAGCACAGAAGTTTCGCCAAAATCGGTTCATGGGGAAATCGCCTCAGAGCCGGCATCGATGGTTCATCAAGTTCTAGCCAAGAACCCTAACATGGGACTTTCATGCTCTGAAAATTTCTCACAAAAAAACTAGAAATGCGATTATTGGGCGGGTAATTTGTACTGGCTGACAATGAGTGTTATAAAGACCGCAAGCGCTACCGGCAGCTTTCGCCAGATCACTGAGAACACTTCTGATTTTGAGCTGCCTCTTTCCAGAGCATTCTGGCGCATAGCCTCGACTTTATTTAAGCGCCCAAATAGAAAGCGCCTTCAGTTCACAAGAACTCAAGACGCTTTCTATTAGTATTCGGCTAAATTCGAAGGCTAGAAGTCGTTAGAGGACGCTAGCTAGCCTTCGAGCTAAATTCTAGGCGTTGCGGCGCTTAACAGCGAAAGCACCTAAAGCACCAAGACCCAATACAACTAAGCTAGTGGGCTCAGGAACACCGTCAGGGTTGTGCTCTTCAATAATGACGCCACCGAAGAAGTCGATTGCAAGGTCAACGTTCTGAGGAGCATTAATAGTCAAAATTGCGCGAGTAACTTCAGTGAAATCAACGCCTCCGAAGTCATCAAACCCGAAGGTGTCGAACTGAGGAGGGTTGAAGTCAGGGATACCGAAAGGTGCACTGCCACCAACAGTCCCAGAAGTAACTGTGTCGAAGACTGTAAGGTCGTAGGTGAAAGGTAAGTCAGTGGCCGGAATCAAAAGACCCAAATCACCAACGTTACCACCGACAGTCAAGTCAGCGGTAGCACCGTCGAAGGGAAGAGTATAGTCAAGAGTAACAATACCACCAGTACCTGAGTCAGCAGAAACAGTCAGAAGCTCGTTACCGCCAGCAACAACATAGTTCAGGGCAGTACCTTGATCATTCTGGTTGATTTCGATAGTGCCAGTACGAGTCGAGAAGATGGCGTTTGCAGGAGTCAGAGCGTCGGAAGGAAACGTCTGAGAACCGAACGTTCCGATAGGAAGCTGGAGAGACGCATCACCAGCATCGACGAAAGAATCGATGGGGACAACAGGAATAACAATGACTCCAGCATTGGCAACACCCGCAAAGACGGTAGAAGCAGCGCCCGTCAAAGCGAGAATAGATAGATTTCTAAATGACATAAGGCTCCAAGCAGTTAGCTAAATGGAATTAGGTGAAAATACGAACAAAAAGAAAAAACCCATACTGTGGGTTTTAGTTTGCAAACTAATGACATTTTGCGTCATGGCTTAAAGAAAAGTCAAGAGGTCTGAGTATCTTCATTGAAGCTTTACAAATCCAGAAATCTCTCTCTGGTTATAGATTTTACGAATTAGGGTGGAGAGCCTTAAAACCGATGAAACACATGAAATGCTTACGCGGCAAGACATTGAGTACAAATACTCGGTATAGATTAGTTTTTATAAATCGATATATATAAATCGATATATATAAATCGATTTATAAAAGTCAATTCTTAATCAATCCGTAAATCAATCAGGATTTTTTTTGTAGAGTGCTGACCCACTTGGATTTTAAAGGTTCGGTTTAGGAAGATGTGCGATCGCGAATAAAAATTTGAATTTCTTGCCAGAGGGCTTTAAGGCGCAAATCGAGGGAGATGCCCCGCCGGCTAGCAACGACAACGGTTTCGCTGAAGCGATCATGCAGAGCCAGATCCTCTGATTCGCCAGCGTAAGCTGCGCCGCCATCGACTAAAACGGGCGCTAACAGGAGCAGCATAGAAATCGGATTGCCCAGATTTATGGTGAGACCAGCCATCGCTAACAGGGCGGTTCCTCCGGCGATCGCTTCCCGCTTGAGCAACACCTCCGACACAGCGGGACGACCCAAACGAGCATCTAGCACCGCTAAGTCAAAGCACCAGCGACCCAGGCTTTGACCCCGATTTCTTTCGACAATCAGGACGCGGGAAATCCACCACACTAAGAGAAAAATCGTGCCCTGAATAAAGGCATTGCTTGCTGCGAACCCACTGATAATCCAGGCAACGAGAAAGTCCAGGACAAAGGCACTGGCACGCCGAGCAAACGGGACACGGGGAAAGCGGGAAGGTTCGAGTTCAGGATTCATGGCTGGCTAAGTCCCGAGGAGAATTTTGCGACGCTCTGAAAACTATATATATTGTCTGCGGCCTAATCGGAAGTCGGCGATCGCACAATAGTTCCTGGCTAATTCGCGCTCCCCGGGCTGAGTAACGGCTGCAATCGTTTCCACGCGCCGATGACGTTCCCCTGCAAAAGACGGGATGCTCCGCCTAGAATTTGAATAATTTCGAGTTCGGGGGCAAGCTGTTCGGCAGGCAGGAGAGCATCCTGAGCTTGTCGGGGTTGCCAGTTATAGAGGTAGAGAAAACTCAAGTAAGCGTAAACAAAAGGATTTTCAGGGGACAGTTCTGCTAGTTGGGTCAAGGTTGCGATTGCGCCGAGGGGATCTTGGCGCAGGACCTGAGCAAGGGTTACAGCGTATAGCCAGTCAGGGTTTGGCTGGGATCTTAGCCGAAATTGTAAGGTTTGGATCAGCTGCCGCAAATAGTCTTGGGTGGGATCATATTGATTGATGCGACCAATCTCCGTGAAAATACGGTCTAAGCTGGCGTCGCCCTCTGCCATATTGGGGGCAAGCTGACGAAGCTGGGTTCCTAGATCAAGTTCGGGAGCAGACGATTGTGGGCTGTCAGAAGAAAGCGCCAAAGAGTTAGCGGGTACAGGGATTGAGTGAGTTTCACCGGATTGGGAATCTAAATAGCGGGCAGTAAGCTGAAATGAACCGCTGAGGTTCGGCGGCGGCAGCATGGCAGTTCGCTCGATCACGCGCCAGGTGGCTAATTCGGATTGATTGGTAGAGGAGAGCGTTTGCGAGCGCAAATAGCCCATGCCAAATCCATGATCATGAATCCAGGCAGGTGAACTGTTTTCGGTTTGACCGGATTCTGTGATCGGTCGCCAATCGAGCAGAACCAGACCGTTGGCTAAAGTCTCGGCGGGTCCTAGCCAACGATAGGTCACGGGGACTGGTTGACCTGGACGGGCTTGGGTGGGAAGGTCGAGAATTTCTAAGCGCAAAGAATGCTCGGTCGAGACAGGTTCAACGGTCACAGAGGGGCGACGGCGATGATAGAGCTGTAACTCGCTACCATCGGGCAAGGCTGTCTGCCAGTGTTGAGCAAACTCCGGGCTGGTTCGAACAAGCTCCACCATCTCCGATTGAGCCTCCGGAATAGAGCCCTGGTCGCCGGTTTTGAGTAAAAACCAATCTAGCGATCGCAAATCTTGATCGAGCATGGCAGCTTGGGTGCCGACCTGTCGCCCGAATACGCGAAAATCAGCCTGTGCCCCATAAAAGGAAACGTTGTGCTGATTAATGGTGGGGGTGGACGGTAAGACACCCAGCGTATTTTGTTGAAGGGGATCTGACTTCACAATTTCTGCGATCGCAGCTGGGAGGGGCCAAGGTTCACCCAGATAGGGACGATGGAAGCCGATGGGGTTGAGCGATTTCGCG
>JBCDHF010000290.1:0-6244 GCA_038750375.1 Cyanobacteria bacterium P01_H01_bin.15 | reverse complement strand
GAGCTGGGTTTGGGCAAAAAAGTGATTTTACGAGGAAAAAAATGCTATCCGAAAATATGATTAGCCAGCTAAATAAGCAGATTAATCTTGAAATCTATTCATCCAACATGTACCTGCAGATGGGTGCCTGGTGTTCCTACCAATCCCTTGATGGGTGTGCAAATTTTCTGACGATTCATGCTGACGAAGAAATGACGCATATGCGTCGGTTACTGGGATATCTGCAAGAAACGGGTGCCCTTGCCAAAATTGGAGGAACGGACGCTCCACCCATTGAGTTTGCCTCCGTCACTGAATTATTTGAAAAAATATACGCCCATGAGCAATTTGTGACTCGTAGCATTAACGAACTTGTTCATTTAGCAAACACAGAGCCCGACTACTCTACTCTTCAATTTTTACAGTGGTATGTGGCCGAACAGCACCAAGAAGAATTTTTATTCAAGAGTATTCTCGACAAAATCAAATTGATTGGCACTGAATCTCAAGGTCTCTTTTTTATTGACCAAGAGGTTGGTAAGCTTGCTACGAATCCAGGAAATCTAGAAGCTACGACGGCAACAGCTCCAGCCTGAGGACAACGAAACCCGAATCTCATAGAGTTCTTATAGCGAGTGGTTGTCTATGGGCAAGAGACTTTGAAATTATTCAGCAAGTAAGGATAAATTTTTGGCGTTATCCAGATGATGCAAAACACCCTGTTCGCTCTATGCCTTCAACGGTGCTCTAATTGAGTCTTCTGCGGCTAGCAGAAGACTCAGCCTTGTCTTTAAAGAGTAGAGAGCTTATCGCAAACGGCTTCAATGCTCGCGATATTGCCTGGGTTAACGAGGCCAAAGTAGTCAACGGTATAAACTTGCCCCTCTTGGGTTGCCTTCAGTTGACCCCAGAAGGGGTCTTGTTGCAACTGCGCCAATAAATTATCGCCAGTTTCGACAACTAATAAGATATCCGGATTGCTGGTGAGAACCTTTTCTTCTGACAAGGTGATGTATCCTTCAAATGGGCTTTCACCTTGCATTTGAGCAGTCAGGTTTTCGAGCTGAAATTTAGCTAAAAAGTCTCCAGCCCAACTCTGTTTATTGGGTGACAACAAGGGCTGACGGCTGACCAAGACGAGTGCGGTTGGTCCACTGTCGGGAGTTTTCGCGAGGCAAGCGTCATAGCGCTCCATAAGAGGCGCCGGATCTGCACCAATTTTTTGAGCAAGCTGTTGGGTGAGTTCTCTCAAAGAACCCCAACCTTTTACATCAACCGCTAACGTCTCAATCTCTAAGTCATGTAAGCTGGCTAAAGTTCTGTCATGAAAGCCTTTTGCTCCAATCACAAGATCTGGCTCTAGGGCAATAATTTTTTCAAGATCTGGTTCGGTCCGCCCTTCACTGACGGTTTCTAAACCCGCAAATCGCTCATCTTGGCTCAATATGCGGCTCCCGGAAATACCCACAAGTTTCTCAGAGTCAAGCGTTTCAATAATGTCTGCTGTCAAGGAAGTTAAAGCGACAATTTGCGAAACAACAGGAGCCTCAGGCTGAGCCTCATCAACGACAACAGCATTGGACATGTTCTCTGGCGTGACGGAGGAAGACGGACTCCCGTCAGAACAGGCAACTAGAGTTCCCATCAGTAGCAGTCCCAAACAGCAGACATAGTGTTGAAATTTCATAGCTGGAAAAACAGAAAATAATGGGTGAAAAAATCTTGAGCCGTGATTGAAAATGATTTAAGTGGCTGTCTGCACAGACGCAGGAACCTGGGAAGAGAGAGCCGCTAAAGGGATAATTTGGGCCCCGACCGACGTGTGGATCACTTCTATCTGCAGATCATAAACGGTTCCCAGAGTCGCTGGGGTTAGGGTCTCGGAGGGGGGACCCACTGCTAACAGTTCACCTTTACGGAGAAACGCTAGGCGATCGCCATAGCGGGCAGCCAAATTGACGTCGTGTAAGGAGGCAATGATGGATAATCCGCGTTGAAGATTCAGCGTTTTTAGGAGTTCAAGTAGCTGAAGTTGGTGATGCAGATCTAAAAAAGTGGTGGGTTCATCCAGCAATAGAATTTTGGTGTTTTGAGCCAACGCGAGGGCTAAAAAGGCTCGCTGGCGTTCGCCACCGGATAAGGTTTCCACTGCGCGATCGCGGAATGATTCGAGTTGGGTCCAGCTCAAGGCATCCTCAACCTTGGCTCGTCCCTCGGCGTCCAATTCCCATTGCCACCAAGATTGATAGGGAGAGCGCCCCAAACTGATTAATTGATATACTGTTAAGCCTGACGGCAGGGGAGACTGTTGGGGCAGAAATGCCAATCGACGAGCAGTTGCCATCGGCGATCGCGAAAAAATGTCCCGCCCATCGAGTAATACGACCCCACCCTGAGGCTTGAGTAGCCGACTCATTAAACGCAATAGCGTCGATTTTCCGGAACCATTGGGACCGAGTAAATTCAGCCATTCTCCTGGCTGAAGCTGTAGATCAACGCCCTTAATAATGGCCTGCTCCCCATATCCGCCAATGAGCCGACTGACTTCGACAACCATGATTAAATCCCTCCCTGGAGACGGCGTCGATAGAGCAGAGCGATAAACACGGGGGCTCCGAGTATTGCAGTAACAACCCCTACGGGTAATTCTACCGGTCCCACTCTGGCTAATAAATCTGCCGCCGAGAGTACTAACGCTCCACCTAATGCCGAAAATGGCAGTACCCAACGATAATCGGTACCAACGAGCAACCTCACGCCGTGGGGCACAATGAGTCCGACAAATCCCACGAGTCCTGCAATACTGACGGCACTGGCGGCTAGAAGGGTTGCCACGGCTCCAATCAAACACCGCGATCGCATAAGAGAGATGCCCAGTCCTGTGGCGAGTTCGTCTCCTAAGTTCAAAAGATTAACTTGTCGACCGAGCAAGCAGCCAAACATGCACACTGCCAAGATGCCGGGGCCAATTAAGGACAGTTCTGTCCAACCTCGACCATTAAGACTGCCCACGAGCCAATTCAGTGCGGCTTGGATTTGTCCGTCGGGAGAAAGGAGTAGCAGTAGAGATTGAATCGCACCGAAGAAGGAGCTAAACGCGACTCCCGCTAAAATTAGCCGCTCTACCGACAGCGTCCCGCCGATACGCGCCAGCAAATACACCATCAATGTCGTGACGACTGCACCGAGCCAAGCGCCCAGGGGAACCCAGATTGTGAGCAATCCAACACCAATCACCAACACAACCATTAAGCCCGCACCGGCAGAGATTCCTAGTAAAAAAGGACTTGCTAAGCCATTGCGCAACATGCCCTGAAGCAGTGCTCCGGCTAAGCCGAGGGCTGAGCCTACCAGCAGGGCAGCCAATACTCGCGGTAATCGTAAGTCCCAGAAGATAGTTTGATGTATAGGATTGCCCTGTCGCAGTGCGGCTGCCGTCAGTTCGGATAGGGTGAGGGGGACAGAGCCCAGCCCTAAAGAGAGAATCAGAACGACTGCCAGCCCTAGAAACAGTAGACCCATTGTGACTAGAATTCGCAGTCCCTGGGAAACGTGAACGGGGGATTGAGACGACTTGGTCAAATTCATCCTTGATTCACAGTGGGTAGATTGGGCCTGAGCATAAATTTTTAAGGGAAACAGATGTGGTTACCTTGGGCTGGATTGATGGAGATGCTCTGTCTCGCTCAGGGCGATCCAGAATGTACCTTAAACCCGACAAAAACTATCCTGCTTCTGGAGCAGTTTATAGCTAATTATTAGCAATAACTTTTCTTAATAAAGCATAGAAAATCTGGCTCAAAAGGTGACGGATTACACTTTGAGCAAATTAGTACTGTCTGGGAACAAAGTGGAGGATTGTTTTTGATTCAAGATCTGCGTTGACGGTCTGAAAACTCTAGAATTAGTTGGTTGAAGACCTTGACAAAGCCTTCCGCTCACCTAAAAACTTAATGGTTGATATTCCTGAATATTCAAATTTGTCGACTGCGATTCGGTCGATTCGTCAGCAGTGGTGTGACGAGAATGGCTACAGCGAGCCTTTCTGGCGAAATGGAGAATGCTGGGCATTTCCACCTCAAGGAGTTATTCCGATCCGGATTAAAACTGTTATGAGGAATAATGGCCCATATCCAATCAAGCTCGGCCGCGTCTCGTTGAGCATTTACCCGGATGGTTCGCTTGGGTAAAAGCGATAAGGCAAAGATCACTGTATTTACAAAGGTTTTAGTTGTCAGAACGCATTGAAATGCGGCGCGTCTGGGACAAGATGTTTTGCTGGATCAACTTCAAGCTACTGAACTGCGATCGCAAGAAAGCTCCCTTTACCAGCAGCCTGAACGAGCACGAAGTGGAAACCTAGTAATTGACACTTTCGTAAAAGGGAGATTGTGCGCCAGAACGTGATAGATTCAGCAACTCAAAATTAGGGCTGAGCTGTCGTGTTCTGACAAAGACTAAATTTATGTCGATTTTTTGGTCAAGCCCCACCCGCAAAGTAGAGCAAGCAGAGATAAGGTTCCGGCCGTCGGTTCAGGAACTTTCTGCAACCCAGTTGCTAACTCAATGTAACGGGTGCTCGGTCGAAAGTCGAGGGTGTTGACCGTGTAAATATCTTTAAAAGCTCCTGTATTGGGATTAGTCGAAACGATGCCGTCCCCGCCGGACCAGAGGATATTGCCATTGCCGAGCTCATAACCCGCCCGGACAATGTTTGCAAACCCATCATCAGCATCGAGTACACGCACCTGAGCCCCGGTGGCATCGAATTCATACAAACCACCGGGAGCAGAAAATCCGGCGATGAGTAGGTTGCCGTTACTCAGTTGATTAATTTGTTGAGGAAAATCAATTCCGGTCAGACCATCAGATTCAACAAAGGTACCCAGAAAATTTCCGGCTAAATCATAGCGATCGATATCCTCACCACCATCGCTGTCTCGGTTGATATCGCTAATCAATAGCTCGCCATTAAAGAAGAAAATATCGAAAGGGTCTCCCGTATCGAAAAAGCCCGTATTGTTTCCCTGTGTATCAAAGGTGACGACGACTTCACCATCGCCAGGCGCACCATTATTGGTGCCGGCATTGGAGACATAAACCGTATCGTTGATAAATTCCATGCCTCGAATGTTGTCCAGCCCGCCGGAAATTGACCCCAATGACTGCCCTTTCAAATCAAAACGAAAGATGGTGTCAGCGGCTAGATCAGAAACCCAGATTTCTTCGTTGACCTGAATTGCATTTAAAGGGGTCGTAAAAATGCCATCCCCATCGATGAAATTATTGTCAACGAGCGAGCCGTCAAATGGATCAAATAACAAAATACGATCGCGAATGGAATCAGGCACTAATAAATAGTCTTGGGCTTGAGCCATGGACGGAACTAGTAACCCGGACAGGCCGATTAACGCAGTGAAAAGGTTTATGCTGTTTTGACGCTTCATTGTTTCTTGGTTCTTGAGAGAAAGGAGACAAATGGTCAATCATCGGAAATCGACCTTTGTGAGAAGCCATGATCCTTGCTAGTAGATACCAACGAGGATCATTGAAAGTTGTGTTGTTCTAAATAAGATTGAGGCTAGCCTCAACAGACTAAGAGGCTTTGCGAGCACGAAGTTTGCGTCGTAGTCCACCGCCAACAACGATCAGAGATAAGCACAAGAGACTGCCTGGCTCAGGGACAGGAGTATATTCAACGGTTCCAAACCCAAAAGTCGGCGCCCTCGGCTCATCTTCTGGTGTATAGAAAGTGGTATCAAACCCGTCGGTGAAACTGTCGCCTTCAATCCGCAGAAAATCTCCGAGGTAGCCCTGTTCGGGAATATTGGTAAAGGGATGATAAACGGCATACCAGTTGACACCCACAAATTCACCGTCTAGAAAATTCGCGATTGTGGGAGTTGGACTAAAGGTATCTTTACTGTTCACACGAGGGTCAGACGCCAAGACGACTTCCAATCCATCGCTAACGCCGAGTGTTTCAGCGCCAACACCCGTGAGCAAATGGCTATTAATTTTAATCGTGCCCACATAGAAGTCCAGATTTGCGGGGAATCTGATTTCCGGGGCTCCAGTCAGGAACAAGCTTTCCGTCAGTTCCACTTCAAACTGGTAAGTGAGAACGCGAGCCTGGGCTGATTGTGTTCCTGTAAGCGTCGTTCCTAAGGTCGCGGCTGCTGTAAGCAGACCAAGTTGAGTAAATTTGTGAATCATGATTTCTTAATGGCAGACAAACCAATGGTCTAGAGAAAATCAATAAGCT
>JBCDHF010000289.1:0-6258 GCA_038750375.1 Cyanobacteria bacterium P01_H01_bin.15 | reverse complement strand
TGCGCCCGCAGGTCCGCCCCCGGGACTTAACGCCTTCTCAGCTGGAGACCCTGGCAAGCAACATTATTGACATCACCTGGCAAGCCTATAAACACAACGGCATCACCAACGATCTCTCAGCCGCTCAAACCCTTAAAACCCAGGGCTACCGACGAGCCCATTATCGTCATTGGGTATTTGCCCGAGAACACCGACCCTGCTGGCGGTGCGACGCTGCGATCGCAAAACAAATGATCGCAGGACGGAGACTATACTTCTGTCCTCGCTGTCAGCCTGCCTAAAACCTTTAAAAATTGAACGTATCCCCCTCGGAAACCAGAGTTCAGCCCTAGACTACAGAAGCTTGAATACGAGGGATAAAATCCATGGGCAAATCCGGTTGGGGATTATGGATCGGCTGCTTTTTAATCAGTTTCTGCCTAACGGCACTTTCTCCAGGCTCCTGGCTGTCCGGAGAAGCCCGTTCCCCCGGACCTAGCTCCATTCAGTCAACTTGGTTAGCTCAGTCCCCCTCTTCGGAAAATGAGGCTCCTGAGACCGAGGCTAGCCAAGAGCCTGCGATTGAAGATGTTACTCCACTACCTACTCAATCCGTCGCGATTGATCAAGACAAACTCGAAGAAATCGCCGCTAGCGAGAAATATCCTGTGTTGTTGGAGGGCAAAACCTTATTCGAACTGCAAGGTCCTCTGGGACCGACTACCGCTGAACAGAGGGCGCAACGAACATCTCAGCGCGTGCGTAATTTTGCCAACAATCCTCTTGATGCCGTAGAAAACCTGGAAATTGTGCAGCTAGAAGAACTGACAATGATTGTGATCGCCGATCGACCCATCGTAGTTCTCGATCGCCTAGACGGCGCACTAGAAGAAACTTCAACCAAGGAACTCGCTGCTCAATATTTAGAGAGACTTATCGCCGGGGTCGCCGAATATCGCAGTCGTCGAGAGGCGGATAATGTCGGAAGAGCGTTGATCAAAACGGGTATCGTTACCGCTTGTATTGTGGCGACCCTAACGATTCTGAACACGGTATTTGGCTTTTTCTTAAATCGCCTACAGCAGTGGCGAGAGAGCAATCTCAACGCCACCTTTTTTGAAAACATTGAATTTCTCTCTGCGGCTCGTATTGCCATCTTGATCGCGAC
The DNA here is from genome assembly GCA_038750375.1 of Cyanobacteria bacterium P01_H01_bin.15. Lineage (GTDB taxonomy): Bacteria > Cyanobacteriota > Cyanobacteriia > Cyanobacteriales > JAAUTE01 > JAAUTE01. The sequence goes on along the minus strand of JBCDHF010000289.1, from coordinate 5,111 downwards.
CATCGCTAAGCTGATTCGCGCGGGATTTATCATTGCGATTCTCTACTTCTACATTCCTTTTGCTCTGAGCTTCTTCCCCCAAACCCGCGCGATTGGCAATCGTCTCCTGGAACTCGTCGGCAATACTGCTCGCACAGTGGGACAAAGCATCATTGGTTATCTGCCCAACTTAGTTTTTATTATTGCGATCGCCTTGGTCGCTCTGTACAGCATCCGTTTCTCCAAAGTACTTTTTCATGCCCTAGGGCAAGGCAGTGTCACGCTCCCAGGGTTTTACCCAGAATGGTCCGCACCGACCCATAAAATTATTGTCTTTTTGATTGTCTCCTTTGCGGCTGTTTTGATGTTCCCCTATTTACCCGCAGCGGGTTCACAGGGATTTCAGGGAATTTCGATCTTTATTGGTGCTCTGATTACCTTTGGCTCCAGTGGTGTCATTGCCAACCTAGTCAGCGGCATCATTATGATTTACACCCGCGCCTTCCAAATTGGTGATCGCATTTCGGTTGGGGACGTGACGGGAGATGTCTTAGAAAAAACCATCCTCTCGACTCGTTTGATCACGACCAACAACGAAATCATCACTATCCCCAACGCCACGTTGATCATCACCAACATCATCAATTTCTCAGCGATTATCCGTGAAGAGAACAAGCCTCTCGTGCTACATACTACCATTACTCTCGGCTACGATGTCCCCTGGCGCAAGGTTCATGAAGTTTTAATCGCCGCAGCGTTCAGCACCTCTGATATCTCCGAATCGCCCGCACCATTTGTCTTGCAAACGAGCCTAGATGATTTTTATGTCAGTTATGAACTCAAGGCGTTTACCCATAGCGCCCACAAAATGCCTTTGATTTATTCAGAGCTCCATCAGAATATTCAAGATCAATGCAACGAAGCCGACATAGAAATTCTTTCTCCCCATTACAATGCGCTGCGGGATGGCAACCAAATTACTATTCCAGCCGATTATCTCCCAACAAACTACAACCCACCAGGATTTAGAGTCAATCCGCTCAAAAATTCGCCCTAGTTTGGACGTCCTCCTCTTCTCCTTCGTGGCCGGAGGAATACACCGATCATTGAAATAATCCGAGAGGATGCTCTTCAGAGCTTTTTTTGAAGCCTCTTGACTAAACTGACGGTCAAGAACTTGCTGCTAAGCTTTCTTTGTCCTGATTACTCAAAAATTCGGCTTGATTTAAGTGGCTTCAGAACACCAGTTTGTCCTTGACTTAACTATCGCTTTAGGAACCTCCGCGGTGGGGGGATTTATTTCCCATCGCTTGCGCCAGCCCGCTCTCTTGGGATATTTAGCGGCAGGTTTACTCATTGGTCCCTCTGGATTGGGGCTGCTGAAAGATATCCCACAAATTGAGGAACTGGCTGAAATTGGTGTCGCACTGTTGCTTTTTGCGTTAGGCATGGAGTTTTCCCTGGCTGAACTCAAGCGGGTTCAAAAAATCGCAATTCAAGGGAGCTTACTCCAGATTGGCGGGACGGCACTCTGTGCAATCGGGATCACCCTCTTGGCACAATGGTCAGATTCGATTGTGCAAGCCGTATTTTTAGGGTTTGTTCTGTCCTTATCCTCGACAGCGGTTGTACTCAAAATTTTGAATGAGCGAGGAGAAACAACCACCATCCACGGTCAGTTGATGTTGGCGATCCTGATTGCTCAAGATATTGCCCTGGGCTTGATGCTGTCTTTTTTGCCCGCGTTAGATAATCCCGATGCGTTTTGGGCGGTTTTGGGTGCGGCGCTATTGAAGTTTGCCCTGTTTGTCATCGGGGCGATCGCAGTGGGGAAATGGCTCGTTCCCTGGGTGATGCGTACTGTGGCCAGCACCGAAAGTCAAGAGCTGTTTCTGCTTACCCTCATTGCCCTCTGTTTAGGGGTAGCTTGGGTAACTGCCATCCTCGGTTTGTCGATTGAGATGGGCGCGTTTGTGGCGGGTTTGATGTTGGCGGAAGTGGACTATTCGGAACAGGCCCTGGGTAAAATTCTGCCGCTGCGAGATACCTTTACCTCCTTATTTTTCGCGTCAATCGGGATGCTGATCGAACCAGCACTGCTATGGGATAACGCTCTCATCATCATTGCCCTAGTCACGCTAGTAATGCTCGGCAAAACATTTATCATCCTGCCCATTATTTTGCGTTTTGGCTATTCCTTTAAAACCGCTCTTTTAGTCAGCACAGGACTTAATCAGATCGGTGAACTCTCTTTCGTTTTAGCTTTGGAAGGCTTTGAACTGGAGATTATTTCAGAAAAGCAATATTTGCTGTTGCTCGGCGTAACGGCCATTACTCTCGTTCTCACCCCTTTCTGGATCGATCTATCCCCCAATCTCCCAGAAAAACTTAGACAGATTGCTTGGATACGTCCCTGGATCAACCGAGTTTCGGAACCCACGCTCTTTTCTGTTCCCGCCAATATTGCCAATCACGTCATTGTGGCGGGCTATGGACGGGTTGGTAAGGTTCTAGTGAATATCTTGTTGAATCAGGGCTACACAGTTCTCACCATCGAAAATAGCGAAGCCGCAGCGCGTCAACTCCGCACGCGCCAAATTCCCTATATTTACGGCGATGCCGATTCTGAACAAGTTTTAGACAAAACTTATCTCAATCGAGCTAAAGCCTTGGCCATTGCGCTGCCCGATCCAGTGAGTACGCGACTGTTATTAGAGCGGGCCCTCCGCCGGGCGCCTCAACTCGATATCATTGCGCGATCGCATTCAGACAAAGAAATTGATTTGCTCACTCAAATGGGGGCGCGAGAAGTTGTCCAGCCAGAATTTGAAGCCGCCATGGAACTGGGTGCTCACTTGCTAAATACGTTGGGAGAGCCGACGGAAGAAATTTACCGTGTCCTCAAACATATCCGCCGAGATCGCTATACCAGTATTCGAGAGTAACCCCCTCCAATTATTAGCGCTAAATGCACTCATCGTTTGTTGTAATCTGCAAGGTTGCTGACAGTCATGAGCCACACCAGAAGAAAGCTAAATCCGGCGATCATTCAGAGTAATTGCCGGTCAATGCCCTTTTGAAGAGTTCTCGAATATCAAGCTTCGCGAGACCCCTGGCGATCAAAAACTTCACTGAGTCCTTCCCCTAGTAAAGATAAGCCGGTCACCAAACTCGCCATGGCTAAACCAGGAAACAGGGCAGTCCACCAGATTCCAGTGGGCAAAGCGTCAAGGGCCAACTTCAAATCGCGGCCCCACTCTGGAACCGACTCCGGTAGACCCAACCCCAGGAAGCCTAATCCTCCCAAAATCAAAATCGCATCTGCTGCATTCAGGGTAAATAGAACAGGTACGCTCTGAATCACATTGAAGAACAAATATTTAGAGAGCACCCGTTGTGGGGTTGCGCCCATGGCACGCGCTGCTTCGACGAAGAGTTCTGTTTTCACACTGGTGGTGTGGTTGCGGACGACCCGAAAATATTGCGGAATATAGGAAATGCTAATGGCGAGCGCCGCGTTGAGAATGCCTCGCCCAACCACGAACGCTAATGTAACCGAGAGCAAAAGTCCCGGCAAAGTATAGATCGTATCCATCAGAAATAACAAAAAACGATCCACTTTGCCGCCCAGATAACCACTGATTAACCCGAGAGGAACGCCGACAATTAACGATAAACTTGTCGCCAAAAAGACGACTTTTAGAGCCGCTTGGGTGCCAAACAGCGTCCGTGAAAAAACATCGTAGCCCTGACGAGTTGTGCCAAACCAATAGTCGGCACCCGGAGGCTCATGAATTGGATTAATTAACCCCTCCGTCGGACTTTGAATCCAGCCCCATGACTCAAAAAACGGTGCCAACAGCGCAATCAGCAAAAACGTAACGGTAATTAAAATCCCGACAGCTAAAAATTGCTGAGAGAGATTCCAGCGCTTCGAGCGACGACGTTTGAATGGAACAGATGTCATAGAAGATCTAGAGGGAAAGGAGTTGCGATAAACTCCAGCGAACATACCAAAGTTTAGGGCTTGCCCTTCCAGACGCGATCGCAAAATTTGCGTTTCCTGATTGCCAAATTAGCGCAATCAATCTGATTTATCGCCTTATCTCAGCTCTGCTTGTTGAGTTCTTCAGTCCTACTTACGGTCTATTCAGAGGGGACTCAGCCAACGGATGAACGATAGATATTGTCGAGATTCAAAAGAAACGTTGAGATTCAAATCAATAGTTCCTTGGAGGTTCTAACTGATGAAACGCCTTACTCTTTCTACACTCGCGCTGATTGCATCCATCTCTGCACTGTCTGCGATCGCAAACCCGGCCCAAGCAGGTGCACCCTACAAAGACGGTCAGCACCCCATCTTTGGCCAGAACACCACAAACACAACTCAAAACCGCTAACCACTCCTGGGGAGCCGAGTCCTCACAATCGCCAGTTTGATCAAGCCAGAATTGCATGCCAAAACGCCTTCAGAAAACAGCTCAAGATCAGCGATGCGCTGAGCAATTTGGCGAAGGCTGTTGTTTACTCGAGCCCCCCTTTCACGTCGAAAGTGTCAACCAATTAAGCTTGGAGATTTATCATCATGAATCCTTTAGCCTTTACCGCTTTAACAGTACTAGCGGCGACTGGAATTGCATTACCCAGTTATGCCGGTAATCGGGAAATCACGCCATTTAACTTAGTTGAGCGAGCAAGTCGCGGTGATTTTGCCAGCGAAGGCATCGCAGGCGGCGCCATTTTTGAATTAAACGTGGCTACGAACAAAGTGATAGCAGAAGATTTAGTAGAAGCGGCGATCTCCAAAGATCGTTTAGACGAAAATGCACTGCAAAATGAGAAATATCTTTCCGATGTTGAATTTCAATTAGCGGTTCGTCAAAATGGCATCAATAGCTAAGAAGTTCAAATAAATCCCTCGCCTAACTACTGTAATAGCTACTTTTCACCGCCTTTCTAGATTTTTGTCTAGAGAGGTTTTTTCTAGTTTTAGATTAGGACGCGAAATTAACCCGTTAAGCTAATAATCAGGTCTTTATCAATTTGGGCAGTCGCCAAAAACGCCCGTGATTTAGATCGGTCTCAGCCAAGCGTATTCTTCTGAATAGCTAGCCATCATTCCTGGGTAATTG
>JBCDHF010000288.1:0-6303 GCA_038750375.1 Cyanobacteria bacterium P01_H01_bin.15 | reverse complement strand
CTGCAGAGTCGCAGACGATGTTCTCGCTAAGACCCGCCTCCCTAACTAAGTAATTCATGATATTTTCTGCCGACGGTGAACGGCAGATATTACCTAAACAGACAAATAGAACAGAGTAGGTCATAAATACTGCAGGAAGAAGGTTAACTTTTTTTAGGCGTTCAAGGTGTTATCGCCAACTCTGAAATAAATATTAATCGCAGATGCACCGGGATAGCAGAGTTCGCACCACGCAAATCACCCTGATTGCCAGGCTTTTTCCCGGATTCCCCCATAACCGTTTCAACTCAGGGGATATATCCTTACCCATATCCCGTATCAGGCAAATCTTGCTCAAGATTACTGTCAGTTGTGCCATGCTATTTAATCCCTTTCGTCGCCGCCGCTTATATGCAACTCGTTCAAGTTTTGGTCGTAACCGCAAACGCTCGGTGTCTTGGGGACTGATTCTACTGGCCGTTCCGCTCGGGATGATTGGACTGGAATTTCTAGCCCGTATCACGCTCAATCTAACCGCCCAAGAGAAGACCTCCAGTAGTGGCGCGAATCCCTCGCTCGAGGCCTATCAACTGCAGTTTACGACCGCAAGCGGTCAAGTAATCGCCGGATTACCCATTACCGGACAACTCCAAGCAGAGCTGAACGCCACCAGCGGCTATGAGCTGAGTGGAAATCAAGAAAATGCTTTTTGGCAAATCAATGAACAAGGTTTTCGCGACCATGAGCCTGTGCCATTGGTTAAACCGGAGGGCGAAGTCCGGATATTTATCCTTGGTGGCTCCACAGCGTTTGGGCAATGGAGTCAAGGTAATCAGAATGCCATCAGCAACAAGCTCGAAAGCTTGCTGGCAGCGCGAGTAGCGCAGCAGCGCAAACAGCCGGATGAGTATCAGCCTGAAACGCTATCTATTTACCGCTCTGAGCATTACAAACAGCTGATTCGCAAAAAAAGTATTCATAATGCTAACTATCGAGTGATCAATGCAGCAGTCCCAGGCTATGCCTCTGGAAACGAACTTGCCCGACTTGCCCTGAATGTTTTTCCCTATTCACCCGACGCGGTGATTGTGATGAATGGCTATGCGGATTTATTGCTCCCGAGTGAACAAACACTATATACCCTGCCAGAATTAGAACAGTTTCTAACTGATGCTGGCGCCCACTATCGTGCTCAATTTGACCTCGCGCTAAATAACCGACTCCATCAGTTTTCACTGGTACAAGCCATACAGCGCTGGACTTCGCCAGCGGACGACCTCAGTATTAGCGATCGCACAATCGTTGGACCCACAACACCCAGCTTAATCCAACAACTCCCCCAAGACGATAAGGAATTTCAGGCTCGTCTGGATCGCTACAAAGAGCATCAAACTCAAATGATCCGCTTAGTGGCAGGACGAAATATTCCCATTGTGCTGGCCACACAGCCCGAAATCACGGGGCGCTCGATGGAAGCCCTATCACCCAGTGAAGAAGCGATGCTGCAAGAGCTCGGCCAGCGCTATCAGGAGACGGTCAGCAAGTATTATCCGCAATTGCGAGATGTTAATCAATCCCTCGGCAAAGCCTTTAATCGCAATGCCCGCTACTTAGATTTCTATGCCGCTGGAGCTAACCTACCCGCTCCAGCTTTTCAGGATCCCATCCACCTCACAGCAGAAAGCAACACGAAACTCGCAACCGCTCTCTATGAGACCGTAACTATGCTTTCAACAGTCCGTGTCACACCGAAAGATCCCACCCGTTGATCTGTCTTTTGGAAAACCCTACATAGAAGCCGCCCCAGAACATTTCCGGAGCGGCTTATGACGCTGTCAAAGCAGCGACGAGGTCAGGAGTAATTAACCCAAGCCAGGTAAATTAATTCCGCTCGTCAGATCCTCCATACGAGTTTTCATTAACTCAGAAGATTGACCATAGGCTACTTTCATTGCCGTTGTCACATCAGCCGCTAGTGCGTCCGCCCCTTTTTCTAAAGCAGCGGGTGAAATTTCTACGCGTAGGGGCTCCTGGTTGCCGCTCATCACAACTTTGACCTGTCCATCTTCACTGGTCCCTTCGACTTCCGTTTGCTCTAACTCAGTCTGCAGTTGTTTCGCATCTTCCTGAATCCGCTGAGCTTGCTGAAATGCGTTTGCTAGCTCTTTCATCTTGCCGAGCCCGAGCCCAAAACCTTGTCCCTTTGGCATGAATCAATCCTTTTCTCACTTAACAATACTGGCGGCAGAATCCGATTGGATGCACCAACTTCTTCTCGAACGCAGTTTTTATGCTCTCATCATAACTGTTTCACTCGCAGCCGCTGAGTTTCTCGGCTAAGTGAACAGGCCTAGACTGAAAATTTGCCGAGCAACTTCACTTCAGGATGGAGATCCACAGACCAACGAGATTTGACCTCTGCTTGAACATGCCGAATCAATGCAAGCACGTCATTTGCCCGGGCTTTCTCAATATTGACAATAAAGTTGGCGTGGCGCTCTGCAACTTGAGCGCCACCAATCCGAAATCCCTTAAGACCAGTTTGCTCAACCAACCAACCCGCCGCCTGGGGTAGGGGATTGCGAAAAACGCTTCCACAACTTGGCAATTCATAAGGCTGAGTACTCTTACGAAGATGCAAATTATCGGAAGTTTTAGCCGTGATTTCTGCCGGGATACCGCCCGTTTCTAGCTGAAACATGGCTTGCAAAACGATGGCACCTGAACCCTGCAAGGCAGAATGGCGGTAGCTAAATTGCAGTTCATCCCGAGTTAACGTTGCTAACCGTCCATCCGCTGTTAAAATTTCGACACTCTCGAAAACGTCTGCAGTACAAGCGTTATGAGCCCCTGCATTCATCACAACAGCACCACCGACAGTCCCTGGAATTCCCACTGCCCACTCCAAACCTTGCAGACCTTGCTTCGCGGCTTTGTACGCAACCTTCACAATGGATTCACCAGCAAAGGCAGTCAATAGACCAGTGTCTGCGTCTAAGGCAGATCCCCGAAAGCGTCGTGTATTTAAAACCAAGCCCGGTAGCCCACGATCACTAATCAATAAATTGGACCCTGCACCAATCACCGTAATGGGCAACTCCCGCTGGCCCGCCCATTCCAGGCAGGCATACAGCTCATCGATTGTCCGAGGAGCCGCCAACCATTCGGCTTGACCACCCACTCGATACGAGGTCAGCTCAGCGAGGGACGCCTTTGGTTGAAGCAGATTGGCAATTAGCTGGCTAGGCTGCAGAAAAGAAGGAGATTTGGGGAAGTCAAGAGAGAGGCTCATATCTAATCGGATTTAATTAAGAAGACGATTGGCAAAACAAACAAAAGAGTGAATTACTAAAGAAAAATGAATGATTTTAAGCTGGCATCGGAGCAAGGGCTTCCAACCGAGTAATTACATCGGGAATAACTTGGTTCAAATTACCGGCACCCAGAAAAAGAACTAAGTCTCCCGATTGAAGGATCTGTTCTAAAAATTGCGGCAGCTCTCTCACGGCAGGGTGGTAAGTGCTGTGTCCATAATGCTGATTGATCTCATCAGCGAGAGTTTTACCGCTTACATTCTGTCTATTCGTTTCGCCAGCGCCGTAAATATCGGTCACAATCACCAAATCGGCAGCGGCAAAGGACTGGGCAAATTCCGCTAAAAACGCAACGGTCCGACTATAGCGATGAGGCTGAAAAACCGCGACTAAACGACGCTCGTGCTTGCTCCATTGACGCGCTGCTGCCAGGGTTGCGCGGATTTCACTGGGATGGTGGGCATAGTCATCTACAAAGGTAATTCCGTTGGTTTCTCCTCGCACTTCAAACCGACGTTTCGCACCACTAAATTGAAGAAGTCCGGCCGCAATGCTTGCAAATTCAAGTCCAAGAAGTCGCCCCACCGCGATCGCAGCCAGAGCATTACTAAGATTATGCTTGCCGAGCAAAGGCAACTTGAGCGGACCTAAATAGGTGTCTCGTTCATAGATATCCGCATTGGTGTAAGTTGCGCCATAGTCAATGTGGCGAGCGGTATAGTCGGCAGGCTGACTCAACCCGTAGGTAATCTGTGGTTTGAAATGTTCTCGAATAATGTCGCAGTCAACGCAGCCAATCAACTGTTCGGAATTAGCGGCAAAGGTCCGAAAAATATCAATGAGTTGCTCGATATTGGTGTAGTGATCCGGATGGTCTAACTCAATATTCGTAATGATGCCGATATGGGAAGGATGCTTAACCAAGCTGCCGTCCGATTCATCGGCTTCCGCGACCAGATACGGTCCCGTTCCCATACGAGCATTGCCATTCCATGCATCCACTTCACCGCCGACGACAATAGTCGGCTCAATACCCGCATGGAGCAACAGGTAGCCAATGAGGCTACTGGTTGTTGTTTTTCCATGAGTACCGGCAACGGCAATCCCCTGATACTCAGCTAAAAGGGCCGCTAAAACATCTGAACGGTGGAAAATCAGACATCCCTGAGCTTGAGCGGCAATAAACTCAGCATTTTCCTTGCTGATAGCAGTCGAACAGATCACTTGAGGCGTTGATTCCGCATTCGGCTCACCATTTTCAGACTGAAACCGCTCAAAATTACTCGCATCCTGCTGATAAAAGACCTTTACACCAGCCTCCTCTAGACGTTCAGTCATCCGACTGTGCTTCAGATCAGAGCCGGAGACGGGCAATCCACGCTTGGCGAGAACATACGCTAAAGCAGACATGCCAATCCCGCCAATCCCAATGAAGTGAAGCGGTCGCCCGCTTAGCGCCAACTTGCTCACCAACTTACCTCCCAACACAGCACAGAATGGTTAAATTGCTCTTAAACCCAAGAAGGATGAACTTTCGCTACCCGTTGGTTCTTCACATTATTTAATCATCCTCTCTTGGATTTTCCCAGGATTGACAGTCATCCAATCGGCATGTCGGGTAGTTTAGAAAATTTGTTCCGTTATAGAAATTTGAGGAAAGTAGAAGCTGGCACGAATTTTTTATGACTATCAGCGCAATTTTAGAGTCACAGATTCATAAATTGCGTGATTGCTTAAATGAACCCTGAAAAACGCCTATTTTGAAGGGTTTTAGCCTTCCTGAGATTGCCAGCAGGACCCACAAAAATCAGGCTTGGAGCAGGGGACTCTTTAGGATATGATTGGGAAAATTAACAATAATTTAACTTATTGCAAATTAAGAACGAGGGTGCAGCGTAGTGATTAGAGTAGCGATCAACGGCTTTGGAAGAATTGGCCGAAACTTTCTCCGGTGTTGGCTATCCCGTGAAAATAGCCAGATGGAAGTGGTTGGAATCAACGACACGTCGGATCCAAAAACCAACGCTCACCTTTTGCGATACGATTCCATGCTCGGTCGTTTGGATGCAGACATCAGTGCCGACACGAACTCTTTAAATGTCAATGGCAAGACCATTAAGTGTGTATCCGACCGCAATCCCCTGAGTCTTCCTTGGGCTGATTGGGGTGTTGACCTAGTTGTTGAAGCAACGGGCGTATTCCGTGATGAAGCGGGTGCTGGGAAGCACCTCACAGCTGGGGCGAAAAAGGTCATGATTACAGCACCAGGCAAGGGACCTGGTGTTAGTACATTTGTGGTGGGTGTCAATCATGAAAAGTACGATCATGGGCGTGACAACATCATCAGTAATGCTAGCTGTACAACGAACTGCTTATCTCCCGTAGTTAAGGTCTTGGACGAGCAATTTGGCATTGTCAAAGGCTTTATGACTACGACTCACAGCTATACTGGCGACCAGCGAATTCTGGACGCGAGCCACCGCGACTTGCGTCGTGCCCGGGCAGCAGCAGTCAACATCGTTCCGACCTCTACTGGCGCAGCCCAGGCGGTTGCCTTGGTTTTGCCGGCTTTAAAAGGTAAGCTCAACGGAATTGCGCTCCGGGTTCCGACGCCGAATGTTTCTGTTGTTGATTTTGTGGCTCAGGTGAGTAAACCCACGATCGCCGAGGAAGTCAATGAGGCACTGCGTTCAGCATCTCAGGGCTCATTGAAAGGAATTCTGGGCTATAACGAACTACCGTTAGTTTCATCTGACTACCGCAAAACCGATGAGTCTTCTACCGTCGATGCCAGTCTAACTCTCGCGATGGACGGCGACATGATTAAAGTTGTTGCTTGGTATGACAACGAGTGGGGCTATTCTCAGCGTGTTGTTGACCTCGGTGAGGTCGTTGCGAACAATTGGGTTAGCTAGTACAAAAAGTCTTCTGCTTGCAGAGCTAAATACGGACTAATTTGTAAAGGATGCTGCTAAAGCAGCATCCTTTTGTGTTGGGGCTAATTGTTACG
>JBCDHF010000287.1:0-6339 GCA_038750375.1 Cyanobacteria bacterium P01_H01_bin.15 | reverse complement strand
CGCTTTGATTGGTACGTGTTCAGAGCATCGATATGCAGACGACGCGATGACAGCCCGAGGGCGTCGATGTGCAAACGCCGGGCACCTAGGCCGAGCGCGTCAATGTGCAGCCGCTGCGGGTCGAGACCTAAAGCGTCGATATGCAGACGATTCGAATCGAAAGCCGGACCGCCGAGGGCGTCGATATGCAGTCTGTTGGCTGAAAAGCCTTCGTTTGCATGGGCGGAAGCCATGGTGAGGGCGCTGATTGCAGCGCCGAGCATGAGTTTGGTCATTAGGAGCTCTCCCCAACTGTGCGGCGAAAGCGAACTTTTCGCCGTTAACGTTACTCTTCGTTACTGCACAGGATCTGAACTCTTGCAACCTTGACGATAGCAAAATTGAACCTTGTTAACAACTTTGTGAGCGAAAATGTGACCGCATAACGTATTCAATATAAACAATTTTATTAGATTTCTACCGAAGTTGCTGGCGTCGGCGACCACGATGAAAGGTTAACACAGCGAGCAGTTCATGCACGCTTAAGTAGCAGTTAGATTGCGCGCGATTTCGCGGCGTGAATTGAGCATTGGCTACGCTCTGTTCTGGCTGCTAAGCGCCCCGCGGGTCGCTTGATGACGCTCCGTAATGATGGGCTAATATCTTGGTACGTACAAAGAAGGATATTGGCTGCGCTTGTTTCGGCTGCATCGTGGGTCGGGCAGACGATCGATAAAGTTCAAGGCGGCGACAGAAGTCGACACGCTCTTTGGGAGAACAACGAAAATGCTTTTGAGATGGGCGGCAACGCTTTGTGTCAGTGTACTGCTTGGGGCGCCCGCTTCGTTGGCGCAGGATACCTTGGATATTCAGCGCCTGTTCGCCGACCCCGGCCTTGGCGGGTCTGTTCCCGGCGGTTTGGCTTATGCGCCGGATGGGTCGATTGTCACCTTCATCAAAGCGCGGCCAGACGACGCCCAGCAATTTGATTTGTGGGCCTACGATGTCGCCACCGGTGAGGCCTCGATGCTGGTGGACTCAAAGCGTCTCGAGCCGGACGATTTCGTTCTTTCCGAAGAGGAGAAGGCTCTGCGTGAGCGCAAGAGAATTGCGAGCAGGCGGGGTATTGTTCAATATCAATGGGATGTGCAGGGCAAGGCGCTGCTTGTCCCGCTCGCAGGCGATCTCTTCATGTTCACGTTGGCTGATCAATCCATCCGCCAGCTGACGGAGACGGACGCCTTTGAGTATGACGCAAGGATCAGTCTAAACCTTCCTTAACAGGGCTCCCAATCCCCATAACGGAGCCCTAAGATCTGGGATATAGCGTCAAAAACGCTCGCAAGCTGTTTCCCACCGTTTTATGCCACCTCGAAACCTTTGGCACACTTATTCCACGACAGAAACGATACAGCGTTTAAGCTCTGACGCCACCGAAGGGCTTACCCTCGCTACCATCCCAGAACGCCAAGCCGCAGCCGGACCGAACGAACTCCAGGAAGAACAAGGTCGTAATCGCATCGAAATCTTCTGGGACCAGTTCAAAAATGTCATGCTGCTGATGTTGATCGGCGTTGCCCTGATTTCTGGGGTGATGGACCTGATCCATTGGCGCACTCAAGGTTTGAGCCCCGGTGAAATTCCCTTCAAAGACACCATTGCTATTCTGCTCATCGTCATTCTGAATGGGTTACTCGGATATATCCAGGAAGTCCGAGCGGAAAAAGCGCTGGCGGCGCTAAAAAAACTCTCCGCGCCCTCTGTTCAAGTCATTCGTGATGGCCAACGCCAGGAAATCTCAGCCAAAGAACTGGTGCCTGGAGACGTGATGTTAATTGAGACAGGTACCCAAATCAGCGCAGACGGACGAATACTCGAAGCCTTTAATTTGCAAGTGCGGGAAGCAGCCTTAACCGGAGAAGCCACCGTCACGAATAAACTCGATACTCCAGAGGGGTTACCGAACGAAACCAGCCTTGGTGATCGCATAAATATGGCTTTCATGGGCACCGAAGTTACCGGTGGCAGAGGCAAGGTGCTAGTGACGAGCACCGGCATGACCACAGAGTTGGGGAAAATTGCGGCACTTTTGCAGTCTGTTCATGCCGAACCCACACCCTTACAGAAACGTATGGATCACCTCGGAAAAGTCCTGGTGTCTGGGTCGTTGATTTTGGTGGCGCTAACCATCGGTATTGGTCTCTTGCAATCAGGCTGGGGGCAGCTACAAAATTTGGTGGAAGTGTCGCTGAGTATGGCGGTGGCGGTGGTGCCGGAAGGGTTACCGGCCGTCATTACCGTGACCTTGGCGATTGGCACTCAACGTATGGTTAAACGCCAGGCGTTGATCCGCAAATTACCGGCGGTTGAAACCTTAGGGTCTGTCAGCGCCATTTGCTCTGATAAAACGGGCACTTTGACGCAAAACAAAATGGTGGTTCAAACCGTTCACATTCCCAGCGCAGAAATTCAGGTGCAGGGCAACGGCTACGAACCCGCTGGGGATTTTTTGGTTAAGGACCAAACCATTCAATCCACTGACTATGGAGAATTTCAGGCGTTATTGATGGCGAGTATTCTCTGTAATGATGCTGCGTTAGCAAGGCCAACCGATTCCGAGCCCGCCGCTGATTGGTCCGTTGTTGGCGATCCCACAGAAGGCGCTCTCTTAGTTCTAGGCGAAAAAGCGAATTTACCCCAAGAGAGCGTTACTCAGCGGTTGAAGCGAGTTGGCGAAATTCCGTTCACCAGCGATCGCAAACGCATGTCGGTGATCTGCCAGGATGTATTTGCCAAAAACGGAGCGTCTGATTCCTACATGCTCTTCACAAAAGGTTCGCCAGAACTGGTGTTAGCCGAATGTCGGTTTTATCAGTGGAAAGATCAAACGTTGGAAGTCACAGCAGAATTTCGTCGCAAGCTATTGAGCGCGAATGATCGTCTCGCAGCCCAAGGGTTACGGAATTTGGGCATCGCCTTCCGACCCTTAGACAGTCTGCCCGTGGATTCCTTAACCGACTGTGAAACACAGTTAACCTGGCTTGGTTTAGTCGGCATGATGGACACTCCTCGGCCCACAGTCACGGCGGCGATCGCAAAATGTCGCCAAGCTGGAATACGACCGATTATGATTACCGGCGATCATCAGCTCACCGCTCAAGCGATCGCAAAAATGATTGGGTTAATGCCAAATGACGGGCTGGTCTTGACCGGGGCGGAATTGGAAAAAATGCCACAGCCGAAATTAGAGAATTTAGTAGGCAGCGTGAGCGTTTATGCCCGCGTCTCGCCAGAACATAAACTGCGGATCGTTAAAGCGTTGCAGAGTCAGGGCTGTTTTGTTGCAATGACTGGTGATGGGGTCAATGATGCCCCGGCTCTCAAGCAGTCCGATATCGGGATTGCCATGGGCATTACCGGAACAGATGTAACCAAAGATGCCAGCGATATGATTTTGCTGGACGATAACTTTGCGACGATCGTGGCTGCGACCGAGGAAGGACGAGTTGTTTATAGTAATATCCGTCGCTTTATTAAATACATTCTTGGCAGCAATATCGGAGAAGTGATTACCGTTGCCTCCGCTCCCTTCCTCGGATTGGATGAAGTGCCGCTGATTCCCCTGCAAATTCTGTGGATGAACTTAGTTACCGATGGCCTACCGGCGTTGGCCTTGGCGGTAGAACCGGCAGAAGCGAATATCATGACACGAACGCCGTATCGCCCGGAAGAAAGTATTTTTGCGCGGGGATTAGGCAACTATATTGTGCGTATTGGTTTTGTCTTTGCCATCTTGTCCATTAGTTTGATGCTGATTGCCCAATGGCATAGTCAAACCACCGGTCAAGAAAATTCCTGGAAAACGATGGTCTTCACCACGTTATGTTTATCGCAGATGGGTCATGCCTTAGCAGTACGATCTGATCGCCCGCTGTTTCAAATCAACTTCTTTTCAAACCCCTATTTACTGGCGGCTGTCGGCTTAACCTCTTTGTTGCAGCTAATGTTGATCTATGTTCCACCCCTGCAAAATTTCTTTAATACAGAGCCCCTGAGCCCATTGGCCATGCTGATTTGTATTGGGTTTAGTAGCTTGCTGTTTGTGTGGGTCGAGCTAGAAAAATTGTTTATGATTTGGCTTGGGAAAAAGCGATGAATTCTCTCTTTTTTGCTCACTCCCTAGCCGTCAAGAGTATTGGCGCCCCGCGATGTTTTTAGACCATCTTCATTTGCGCAGCTTTCGGAACTATCAGGAGCAGGTGATTCCTTTTTCGGCCCAAAAGACGATTCTGGTCGGCAACAACGCCCAGGGTAAATCCAATCTCCTAGAAGCGGTGGAGTTGTTGGCAACTCTCAAAAGTCATCGCACCTCCCGAGATCGCGACTTGGTGCAGGAGGGCAGTCGGGCAGGACAGATTGAAGCTCGCGTCCAACGGGCCTACGGGACCGCAGAAATTAAAATTACGCTGCGTAGCTCGGGGCGACGAAGTTTGATGTTAAATCAAGAAACCCTGCGCCGCAATCAGGACCTTTTGGGAATTATCAACGCGGTGCAGTTTTCGAGTTTAGATTTGGAACTAGTGCGTGGGGGACCCGAGGCGCGAAGGGTGTGGATCGATACCCTCTTATCTCAGCTTGAGCCAGTCTATACCCACGTTTTGCAACAATATAATCATGTGTTGCAGCAGCGAAATGCTTTACTCAAAACCATTCGACAACGGGAGCATGAGGGAGTTGATATTAAGAGCCAGCTCACGCAGTTGGCGTTGTGGGACGAACAGTTAGTCGTTACCGGTACTCGGGTTTGCCGTAGACGGGCCCGAGTCCTAGATCGGCTAACCCCAATAGCCAGTCAAATTCATCATGAGATCAGCAGTCAGACCGAACAGTTGCGACTGACCTATTTACCAAACGTCTCTTGCATTGATGAGCAGGTGGGCGCTGTGCAGCAAGCGTTTCGTGATCGCATAACCGAGCGGCGCCAAGTGGAGCGAATTCGAGGCACGTCTGTCGTCGGTCCCCATCGAGATGATATTGAGTTCGCTATTGATGAAACGCCTGCCAGATCTTATGGCTCCCAAGGTCAGCAGCGAACGCTGGTCTTGGCTTTAAAAATGGCGGAATTGCGTTTAATCGAGGAAGTCGTCGGCGAGCCGCCGCTCTTGTTGCTCGATGACGTGCTAGCAGAACTCGACCCTCAAAGACAGACTCAGTTATTAGAAACTATCCAAGATCATTACCAAACAGTAATTACAACCACACACATTAATTCCTTTGATGGACAATGGTTACAGAGTTCTCAAATTTTGAAAGTGGAAGCAGGCGCTTTGTTATGAAATTTGTCGAGCACTTCACTATTCAGCCAGATATTACAAGCAAGGGGCAAGCTAGGATATTGTTCAGGTCAAGCCCAAAAAGCATAGGATATATTCTCCTCAATGGCGTCCTAACTCAGTCTTCGGCTGCTATATGGCAACCTCCACCTTTACAAGGGGGGCTTGCGTGCCAGAACGCTTTGAAATTAGGCAACTCAAAATCAGAAGTGTTCTAAGCGATCTACGAAAGCTAAACAATGGCAAACATCTAATTCAACGAAGCTAGGTTCATCAAAAGATTTTATTCCAACGATGAATTGATTTGTTTTTGCAGTTCTAGTAATGGTCTCTGATTTACCCGAATCAAAACTCGACCGATATTACGATCAAGATCATTGATGAGCAACAAAATAGCAGAGAACATTAATGCTAAAAGCAGAGAGCCCAAAATACTAACTTTGCCTGCTATTCCAAATTCATGACCAACCGCCAACATAGTCTGAATCAGCATGAAACCAAGTATAAGCCAAACGCTCCGCGGAATTTTGGTGTAGAGTCCGACGGTTACCCTTTCCGCTGAACATCAATAACATCATTTAACGAGTCTAAATAAAAAAGACGCTTTAACCATTCAGACTCGACATTTCGTGAATCTTCTGTTGCCGCTAAAACCCAAAGCTCTTGTTGTATTTCTTCTGAGCGGAGAAGTGCTGTAACAAGTATTTGTGGATTGATAATGGCATTAGTGGAAACATCGACCCGGATGTCCACGTATTCTTTGAACAAATCACGAGATTTCGACCTGGCTGGTTCTGGCAACATGTCAGTTCGCAAAAATGCAGTTCCAATTTCATTGGTATCTTCCAATAATAATTGTCTACGAACTGTATGAAGGTTAGAAGTCAAGGAAAATGTGAATGCGAGAATAAATCCGAGCAATGCCAACATTGCGCTGTTGATCGAACTTATAGAGACATGGTCTTTACTAGACTTGTTGGGAAATAGTGGTCATTCAAGAATTCGAGAGGTCAGGGTTTCTCTAGGT
>JBCDHF010000286.1:0-6362 GCA_038750375.1 Cyanobacteria bacterium P01_H01_bin.15 | reverse complement strand
GATGAATCGTCTAAGAGCTGCCAAGATTTTGACTTTTCACGGCCCATCGCCGCCGGCCATTGCACAGTGCTAAAACCGGCTTAATTTCATTCACAAGCTTTAGGAAGATTATGGGATCAGACGATTTGGTGACGTCTTTTGTCAACAGTCCGGTATGGACACGATGCTCGGCGTTGAGGGTGGATGTTAGGGCGATCGCGCGACTACGATTAAGAGCGGCCCCCGGTCACCATCGAAATTATGGCAACCCTGCGAAAAATCATCCACATCGATATGGATGCGTTCTACGCATCCGTTGAGCAGCGCGATCAGGTGGCCTATCGCGGGCGACCGATTGTGGTGGGGGGCACGCCCGAGCAGCGCGGGGCCGTCGCGGCGGCAAGCTATGAGGCACGTGAGTTTGGCATTCGGTCGGCGATGCCCGCCCGGATCGCGCGACAGCGGTGTCCCCACGTGGTGTTTGTGGCGCCGCGCTTTGAGGTCTACCGCGAAGTTTCGCAGCAGGTGCGGGCAATTTTTGCGCGCTATACCGACCTGATCGAACCCCTGTCACTGGATGAGGCCTATCTCGACGTGACCGAAAACCTCGTGGGAGAGCGCTCGGCGATCGCGATCGCCCAGGCAATTCGCCAAGCCATTCGTAATGAAACACAGCTCACGGCCTCGGCTGGGGTTTCAATCAACAAGTTTCTCGCCAAGATCGCCTCTGATCTCGATAAACCGGATGGCCTCTACGTGATTCGACCAGAGCAAGCCGCTGCGTTTATCGAAGCTTTGCCCATCGACAAATTTCACGGCATTGGCCGCGTCACTGCCAACAAAATGCATGAGCTGGGCATTGCGACTGGGGCTGATTTAAAGCAGTGGTCCGAAGCCGACTTGGTCAGACAGTTTGGTAAAGTGGGGCGGTTTTATTATCGGGCGGCGCGCGGCCAGGACGATCGCCCGGTTAATCCCAACCGGATTCGTAAATCGATCGGAGCAGAAAATTCGTTTTCTCCCGATTTGGCGACTCTGCCAGAAATGGAAGCGGCCCTCACTAAAGTGGCGCAGCGGGTGGCACAGCGCGTGCAGGATCAACATCGCGGCGGCTGCACGCTGACACTCAAAATTAAATACAGCAGCTATCAGCAAGTCACGCGCAACCACACGCAGACTGAGCCCATTCGCGATTTTGACGCGATTGAGATGCTGGGTCAGGCGCTGCTGCATCAGCATCTCAATCGCGACCAAAAGGTGCGGCTGCTGGGACTGGCGCTCTCTAATCTAGAGCCGTTGCCCTCTGAGGTGGAGTTTACTCAGCTGATGTTGGATTTGGATTTGCGGGATTGAGTTGGGAGTTTAGAGTGGGGAATTAGGAGTTCGGAATTCGAAGGTCGGGATGGTTTTGTGGCATGGATAAAACCATTCATACTTTTGGGTTCTAGGGATTGAAATCTGGCGAAATCCTCGATTTTCGCCGCCACCAGCGCCTGCAGCTCTTGCGACTAAAGCGATGATTCGTACAACAAAGCTGCTCCGCATGATGAGCCAGGACTGAAGGGGCAGCAGTGTCGTGAGAAAACTTTCGGTTCCGTTTTTGGAAAACTGCTGTACCCTTTAGCCGATAAGGGATCTCAGCCAGCCAGCGCGATCAGGCCAACGGCTGGGAAGGTTCAGCAGCAGGTAACGAAGATGAAGTGGTTAAAGACTAGCCTCGGGATTAGCAGTCTGGTGGTCTCAACAACAGTTTTGGCGGGTGGGGCGATCGCTGGGCTAGCCGACCTGGCCGCCAGCGCACCACCAGGGGCCGCGATCGCTGATCTAAGCTCTCTGACAACACCCGGCGCTGCAGCGGAGTCACTGATTAGCCAGCGACTCACCACCGACTATCGCGTGCCGGCGCTGCAAAAAGATTTTACCGGCAGCCTCTGGCTCGCCACCTGGCAAGGACAAATCGCTCGCATCAATGCTGAAACTGGTGAAGTGCAAGCCCGGCTGACCATGCCTGACAAAACGATTGGCGCGCTGACTCAAGACCGGGTCGGACGCATCTGGGCTGGAACTTACTCTGGGCTGGTACGCGTTGACCCACGTACGAATCAAGTCACCGCTCAAAATTTATCGCTGCCCTCTAACCGAGTGCTGTCTTTACAGATCGATACCCGAGGATTTTTATGGGTGGGCACTGATCAGGGCCTGGCCATGGTCAGCCCCGACCAAGGGCAGTTGATGACGACGATGCAAGAGTTCTCGGGCACCAGCGCTAACGTGATGACGCTAGATGACGACGGCCACCTCTGGGTGGGCACGCTCAACGGCTTGACCCAAGTCGACACCGCACGCGCGGCAGAAATTCGAGTCGTGCGCGACATTCCCGGCGGTATGGTGCAGGCGTTAGCCCGCGATGCTCAAGGAGCGCTGTGGGTGGGCACGCCCGAAGGCTTGTTTGTGGTCACCCCCGAAGACGGCAGCCTGATTCGACAAGTGACCGCCATGCTGGGGCAAAACGTGTTGTCACTGGCGTTTGATAACAATCAAGCGCTGTGGATTGGCACCGATGCTGCACTCAGCACGATGAATCCCTATAATGGCGAGATTTTCGGGCAAGTGCTGGGTCTGCCTGGACGACAAACCCTGGCAATTTCTCCCGATACGGGCAATAAGGTGTGGATTGGCACCAGCGAAGGGTTAGGCTGGGTCAGTACGACGACTGGACGTGCCTTACCTCACGGGGCCTTTGTGAATCCTGACTCGCTGTGAAATTAAGTAGATAGAGTCCATCATCTGTGTGGCATCAGCCGCAACACCTTGGGCCCATGGCTTCATCGCCGCGCCGAACCGGGTAGCCCTGCTCCCAAACACCGCTCGTGGCTTGGCCCTGACCCGAAAATCCCTGACCTGGAAGCCTTTCGTCGTTTCGTTGAACAACGGAGCCATCCCACCCAGCTATCTGCGCCGCAGATGACCGCGAGAATTGCAATGGTGAGGATATCAACCTTGCTGCGCTCTATCCCCGGGGGCTTATGTCGTCTCAAAGTATTCGGCAATGCTGAGTTTAGGACGAAGTTGCATTGGCTAACCAGCGGCGGATGGGGGGCGTCTTAACCCTAAAATCTGATACCTCAATCCTGAAAGTTAAAATGCGTTTGCCCTAAGTCGGATCGATTGCTGGGACATTAGTTGAGATTCTAGAAAGTTCCTTAGCCAACTAGAAACATGTCCTAAATCAGCAAAGTCCTATTTTTCAAGCAGTTAGTGGGATGCTTTAGTCGACTGACCGTTTTCCTCAGATACTCAAAACCTAATGGTCTTTAGTTTGGTACCCAACGCCAATCTAAACCGCGCTCTGCCCAGCAAGTAGCATTTTCAGCGGTCAAGGGCTTCGCAAACAAATAACCTTGGCCATAGTCGCACCGGGCTTGTCGCAGATAATCCATATGTTCTTCTTTCTCAACTCCCTCAGCAACAACCTTGACCCCAAGACTATGGGCCAAACCGATAATTGAGTGGATAATACTAATGCTTGTATTTTCAGTATTCAGATTGACTCTTGAAACAAACGAGCGATCTATTTTGAGGGTATCGATTGGGAAGCGATTTAGGTAGCTCAAAGAAGAGTAGCCTGTACCAAAGTCATCAATAACCAAGGGAATACCAATTTGCCTCAGTTGATTGAAGACTTTGATCGTTTGCTGGCTATTTTCCATAGCGATGCTCTCAGTAATCTCAAGTTTAAGTTCATCATCGGCAATACCGTATTTCTCAATCAGATCCTTGACGCACCTCACCAAGTTTGTATCTGATAATTGTCGAGCGGAAAGATTAACATTGACAGACAGTGGAATTTGAATTGCAGGGATTTGTTTCCAGTTGGCGAGTTGTCGGCATGCTTCTTGAATAGTCCACATCCCAATTTGATAAATTAGGTTTGTCTCTTCTGCAATTGGGATAAAAGTATCTGAATCAATCAAACCTCGCTCAGGATGATTCCAGCGAAGCAACGCTTCAAACCCCACTAAATTCCTCAAACCCAAAGAAACAATAGGTTGATAGTAAAGCTGTAGCTGATGGTGATCAATTGCGTGCCTTAAATCACCATCAAGCTGGAGGAGTTCTTGCGCTTTTTGGTGCATGCTTTCGTCAAAGACAACAAACCTCGATTTTCCAGCTCTTTTCGCGTGATACATCGCTGTATCAGCGTCTCTCAAAATCTCTTCTACCGTTTGATACTGAAGCTGACTAGATGCAATACCAATACTAATACTAGGATAGACTTCTTGATTGCCCAGACTTAATGGTTTAGAGATATTATTTTGTAGTCGTTTTGCGACGATAATCGCTTCATCTAAGCTTTCTAAGTTATCAAGCAAAATTGCAAACTCATCACCGCTCAGTCGAGCTGCCATGTCATAGGGACGGATGCAGGCTTTAAATCGTTCAGCTAGCTGAATCAGAAACTGGTCTCCTGCTAAGTGTCCAAGATTATCATTGATCATTTTAAACCGATCAACATCAATGAAAAATATGGCAAACTGATGATCTTCTAAAAGTGTATTTTTAACCGCCAGAGATTTCTGCACCCTTGATAAAAAAGCTGGCCTGTTAGGCAAGCCTGTTAAATCATCTATCTGAGGAAGCTGTAGGGCACCCTGAGCTTGCCTCATGCCTTCCTCAATGTTTGAAGCATTCTTTTTCTGGCTGAGAGAAAGCTCTTCCTGCTTTACACTCAAGAAATCAAACATCTTCGTCAGAAATTTTTCAAGGCTCCCGTTCAGCTGAAACTCATCTCCGCATTGAACAAAGATCGCTTGAATATTTTCATGAAAAGTGATGACATCGTAGTCTTTTAATTGATGCACAGATATCTTTTTATCATTGACAAAAAGACCATTCGTACTCGGTTTTCCTTTAAGACTCCCATCAACCAGCCAAAAGTTCTCGTTTGAAAAGTATATGGATGCATGAGTTCTGGAAATCCCTTTAGATCCCAGAAAGATCGCATCAGACGAGGCACGACCAATCGTATAAAGTTTTTCCTCCAGCAGTTCAAAACATATCTTCCCCGTTTCTCGAATGATTAGAATACCGTTAGAATTCATCATCTCTAGATTCTTATTGGGTAGGCTACACATTTATCTAGGGTTTAATACTATCTATGAAACTGGAGAATACTGAAAATGCAAAGATACATCTCTATAGCAGTGAATTCAATGCTAAGTCGCGCCACTATGATTCTCTAATTTCTTAGAAAAGAACAACGCCTTCCTCATCAGCCATAAAACTCATCATTGAAAGGTACAGTTAAAGTGCTTAATGCAATCGGTTTGTCCAGTCCCTTTACGCAAAGCTCAATGTACCTGACTTTCCTGATTGGACCTCTACTTGATTTTTCACCTATATACTCTAGTTTTACTAGGCAAAATATGGAATTGAACTATTGAAGTTGAAAGCTAGAATGAAAAAACAGGTTCTGGTTTTTCCCACCGAGGAGATGACTCCAAGAAGGCAGTTGCACTTTCGTAATCTAATGGTTTTGAGAAAAAGTAGCCTTGAGCAAATTCACACCCTAATTTTCGCAGGAAGTTGAGTTGTCTCTCAGTCTCGCAACCTTCAGCAATAATGCTCATGCCCAAGGTATGACCAAGATCAATAATTGCCCGAGCAAGCTCCGAGTTTTCTTCCTCTTCTCCGATACTTTGAATAAAGCTCCTGTCAACCTTAAGGCTACCTACAGAAAGCTGATTAAGATAGCTGAGGGAGGAATAACCTGTCCCAAAATCATCAATGCTGATTTCTATGCCTTGATTTTTGAAATCTTCTAAGATGTTGAGCGCACGTTTCAGATTTTTAATAATCGTGCTTTCTGTAATTTCAAGCTTCAACCTAGCTGGAGCTATACCTGTCAATTGAATAATCTGTGTGATGTCTTGAAGTAAGTCTGGGTATGAAAACTGATGATTGGATAAATTCAGGCTTAGGTTCAGATTTTGTGCATATTGTCTGTTCCAATTAGCTAACTGGTTACAAGCAATCTCAAAAATACTGAGGCTAGCAGGAATAATTAGACCTGTTTCCTCAAGACAGGGAATAAATACATCGGGCGAAATCATACCTTGTTCAGGGTGCTGCCAGCGTGCAAGCGCCTCAAAACCAGATATTTTTCCACTGGCCAAATCAATGATGGGTTGATAATAAACCTGAAACTGCTCCTCTTTAACAGCGATTCTTAAATCATTCTCTAATTGCAGACGCTTATAAACCAGAGTCTGCATTTCTGAACTATAGGTATAAGAACAGTTTTTGCCGTTGCTTTTGGCTTTGTGCAACGCAATATCAGCGTCCCTTAGCGGCTCCAATGAATTTTTATAGCTTGATACTTT
>JBCDHF010000285.1:0-6370 GCA_038750375.1 Cyanobacteria bacterium P01_H01_bin.15 | reverse complement strand
TATGATTGGGAGTTGAGCGTTTCCCATCGTGCTCCATTCTCTGTACTATTGCCTATTAAAGTCAAAAGACTTTCTGTCAATGATTACGGCTAGCTTTACATTTCAGCTGAGCGGTTATACTGCCTAACAAATAGAGATTTAACTTTTGGCATCAACGGCCCATGTCTCCTCTCCCTAGTTCTCGTCCTGGTCAACTGCAGTTAGGACCTTTGGAAACGGAAATTCTAAAAATCCTTTGGGGATTAGGTCAGGGCACTGCTGTACATATTCATGCCCAAATTTTGAGTGATCCTGAGCGAGAGCTCGCTTACGCATCCGTTATGACGGTTCTCAAGCGATTGGAGAAAAAAGGTTGGGTAAAGGGAGAACGGGAAAAGCGGCGTATCGTTTGGCAGCCAACTGTTTCTCCGCAAGAAGCACAGATTTGTCGGGCTCATGATCAACTTCATAAGTTTTTAGCTGTGGGCAATCCTGATGTGGTGGCGGCTTTTGCCGATAGTTTGGATAATGCAAGCGTTGAAAGACTAGAGGCGATTGCGGAGCGGCTGAAAGAAATGCGTGAAAGTCAAGAGGGTTCTTAATGCATTTAGCTCTGCTGTTAATTGGAATTGTATTGGCTATTGTTAGTCGAGTTTTGATGCTGAAAACGTCATCTGGTGTTCTGAGTTGGCATCGTAGCCTCAGCAATTTTCTGGTCCCGCCTCTTTTGATTCTCTCTACCGCTCTAGCCATCATGATGATGGGAGCGGAAGGCACGATGTTTCAGCGGCCAGTCAATCACAGTGGTTATGGTCTCGCTCTGATAATTTGGGTTACTGTTTGCTGGATTGTGATTCAAAAAAGTTGGTCTGCTTGGCACCTATGGCAGCGTATTGCAACGTTGCCGTTGTATCAATCCGATGACGTTTCCGGACGGTGTCTACAGACATCCGTTCCCTTTGCGGGCCGAGTTGGCATTTGGCGATCGCAACTCGTAATTTCTCAAGGTTTGATTGAAAATCTGACTAAGCGTGAAATAGAAGCAGTACTGGTTCATGAACAAGCACATGAGTTCTACCGGGATACATTTTTCTTTTTTGTGTTGGGCTGTGTGCAACGTCTGTTTGCTTGGATGCCAGGAACTGAAATCCTTTGGAATGAATTACTGTTATTGAGAGAGATACGGGCAGATCATTGGGCGGCCGAGAAAGTAGAGCCTTTATTGCTTGCAGAAACTTTGTTCAAAGTAGTTAGCCTCCGACTTTCCTCAGAGCAAGATTTGATGATCGCATTTGGAGAGGAAAGTACAACCGGACGGCTTGAGCAGAGAATTAATGCTCTCTTAGAATTAGAGCCCCGTAATAATCCTCTTCACTATTCATTTATCGCTGGTATTTCCATCGTTGGTTGCATCCCTCTACTCACGATGCTTTGCCATCAATAGCAGATAGCTTCATAAAGCATTCTCAAATTACGCGATCGCTTCCGCCATCGATGGGGATTTGGGCGCCAGTTGTTTTACTAAATATGTCGCCGGCAACCGTACAGACCATCTGGGCAACTTCTGCTGAACTGACTGACTTTTTCAATAAATTACGGGACTTATATTCAGCGATTGAAATTCCATATTTTGCAGCACGGGCGGCTAATACTTCTTCTGTCCAAATACCGGTGTCATATACGCAATCTGGATGCAGAATATTCACGCGAATATCTGGTGCAAGTTCTAGCGCCGCGACTCGTGCTAATTGCGTTAAACCCGCTTTGGCCACAGAGTAGGCGGCGGCACCTGGTCCCGGCGCTAACACATTGCGGGAAGCGATAAACACAATATTGGACTCAACGCCTTGACGAAGATAGGGGATGGCATGTCGTAAGAGAGCCCGCTGACTGCTGAGATTAATCTCCAAACTCTTCTCCCAATTCGCCGCATCTAAACTTTCTAGCAGCTGTCCTGGGGGGAAAATACCCGCATTGCTGACCAATATATCCAGCCCACCGAATCGCTGAATTGTGGATTCAATCGCTGATTTAATTGCTGCCTCATCGGTCACATCCCCTTGAATTCCGACGAGATCCGGCAGATTAAAGAGAGCGGTAATATCCGGATTGAGATCGAACCCGACGACAACGGCTCCTTTTTTGACCAATGCTTCCGCACAAGCTTTGCCAATTCCGCTAGCTGCACCTGTCACGAACGCAATTTTGCCTTGAAACTCGGGCGTGGACTTACTCTTTGCTAATTTCGCTTGCTCCAGCTCCCAATATTCCATTTGAAACAGATTCGCTTCATTCAAAGCCTGCCAACCTCCCAATGCCTCTCCCATCTGGATTGCGCGACGAGTATGTTCGATAATGTCGGTAATAATTTGGGTGGCTTTTAGGCTGCGATCGCAAGTGAGTGTCCCATAGCCTGGCCAAACCGCCCAGCGGGGTGCCGGGTCGAGCTGAGTCAGATGTCCGTCAGTGTGACGCGCAAAGTAGGTGGCATAATTTTCAGCAAAGTTTGCGATCGCAGAATCTTGATCTATAACTGCCGGAATCGCTTTGGTACGGATGACATGATCGGGCGTAATCGGTCCTCGGGTTGCCAGCTCACCGATATTGGGTAAATTTGAGAACCCGACTGCCTCGGGTCGCTGATCGAGTTGAACTAAGACGGGTGCGCCTCGCACTTCAGAAATCTGCTTACGAATACGTGCAAGCTTTAAGCGGTCTACTTGGGGCTTGGCTGTGGCAAAGGAAACGGCGTTGTTTTGTTGTAGATAGTTTTCGGCAAAGCTCACCAGCGCAATCATATTTTCGTAAGCAATGCGGGCATCATCGGCAAAGGTGAAAATGCCATGATTCATCAACACCATGCCTTTGTATTCGGACCAGTCAACAGTTTGGGTGAGTTCATGAATTTTCCGAGCCAGGATGAATCCGGGCATGACGTAGGGAATCACTAATAGGCGATCGCCGTAAACTTCTTTGATTAATTCTTTGCCGCGAGGATTGTTTGAGAGGGTCACCACTGCATCGGCATGGGTATGATCGACGAACGCATAGGGGATCATGGCATGCAGGATCGCTTCTACGGAAGGATTTGGCGCATTTGGATTGAGCATGGCGGCCCGCTGTTGCGTTACCATTTCGCGATCGCTGAGGGTTTCTAGTTCGGCTAAGCGCTGCAAAACGGTTAAACGGACGGGGGCAAACCCAGGGGCTTCAATAGTGGCGAGATCCCAGCCGCTGCCTTTGACATACAGGACGGGTTCTTCATCACCAAAGAAATTCTTGACGGTAACCTTAACTGAAGTATTGCCGCCACCGTGTAAGACTAGGTCCGACTCCTGACCCAGCAATCGAGACGTATAAACCCGCAATTTCAGCGGATCGGCGTTTAAGGTTTGGGCGTAAGCCTCATCCCAGCGACTGTGCATGATTGATGGTTCCCAAAAAGTGATGGCAAGCTTGCTCTGGTATGGTACCCCAAGGGTTGAAGCCTGTCAGAGGTTGCCCCTTATTCCGCTGCCATCGTAAAATCTGCCGCTGGGAAGACATCTCCAAATTTCGGTTGCCTCAATCCGTGCGGTGCTTTTGTGATTAGCTAGGGTTGAAGCCACTTCCTGTCTTCGCTACCTCGTCTACGTTAAATTCATGAGTCTCAACGAGTTTTTTCGGTCTCTATTTTGTGGCTCTTTTCTCGGTTGGGGCCCCTCTCGAATTTCGTCTTTGCGATCGCGAGTTGTCAACGTTTACCGAGCGCGACCTTGTGTGATCGCAGCTTGTCTGCTGGTACTCAGTTTGCTGCTATCGGTCAGTGCTCCTGCGAGAGTGTCGGCACAGGAAACCTCCGATCAAATCTATCTGGCACAGACTACTGGCGTTGCAGTAGACGCGACAACTCGTGAACAAAAAGAAACTGAATCTTCCGCTCTGCGAGAGGAAGCGCCCATTATGGTTGACGGGCGGGTGCTGTTTTCCGTGGGTAGTATTGAAGGCTTTTCTGCGGTGGTGCGGGCGGATAATGTCAACAGCAAAATCGAGCGCGTTCTCAAATCTACATCTCCAGAAGAACCGATTGAGGTCGCAACTCAGCAAGAAGGCGAGTTTACGACTATCCGGTTAAATAATCAGCATTTACTAACCGTTACTGAGGGGGACTTTATTACCGGTGTCGGTGTCGCCGCCCACGCTCAGCAATGGAGCCAAATTCTCCAACGAGCGATCAATCGAGCCCAAGCTGAGCGAACGCCCGCTTATCAGCGTCGGGCCCTCTTAATTTGTGCCGGGTTTTTAGTCGGCTCAATGGTTATTACGTTTATGCTGCGCTGGCTAAGGCGTCGGCTATATCGCCGAATTGCGCGGGGGGAGAGTAAACGAGGTCAATGGATTTTTAGTTCCATGCTCTGGCAGCCCGTCTTACTAATGTTGCAGTGGCTGGTCTGGCTCGTAACGTTTATTCATTTTGCGGGTCTCTTTCCGAGCACTCGCTATTGGCGATATCGCCTTTGGGTCTTTCTGCAAGAAGTTCTCACTGAACCGCTATTTCGCCTGGGTGAAACGGGTTACTCCCTGCTAGCAATTCTGCAAATCGTAATCCTGGTGTTTGCGCTGTGGTGTGGTGTGCGGATTTTCACTGTGCTGTTGCGATCGCAGTTTTTAAATGCCATTGGAGCGGATCGAGAAATTCAAGATGTGATTACCTTGTTTTTGCAGATTTTAATGACGGGTATCGGCGTCATTGTTATTTTGCAAGGACTCGGGTTTGATGTCAGTTCGATTGCGATTCTAGCTAGCGTCCTCGGTGTGGGGATTGGTTTTGGTCTGCAGAACTTATTCAATAACTTCATCAGTGGCTTGTTGTTGTTGTTTGAGCGGCAAATTCGGGCTGGTGACTTTGTGAAAGTAGGAGATTTAACTGGCACGGTGGAGCATATCGGCGCTCGCAGTACAGAAATTCGGACCATGGACTACATCACGATCATCGTCCCCAACTCCGAGCTGATGCAAACCAAAGTAGTTAATTGGAGCCATGGTCATCCGGTGTCTCGACTCCATATTCCTTTTGGGGTTGCTTACGGCACCGATCTCAGGCTCATGCGACAGGTAGCCTTAGAAGCCGTGAGCGTACATCCCGATATCCTACGCTATCCCCAGCCCCAGGTTTGGTTTAACGGGTTTGGGGATAGTGCCTTGGATTTTGAACTGTTGATTTGGATTCAGGAGCCCCGCTACCAGTTGCAACTACGCAGCGATGTTTATTACCTACTCGAAGCGAATTTCCGACATGCCCACATCGAAATTCCTTTCCCCCAGCAAGATCTCCATTTGCGATCACCAAATTTAGAAGAAACGTTTATCCGTTGGCAGGAGAATGGTTCAAACATCTCAGAAGCCCGACTGATTCAGCCAGATCCTGCAACGCAGATCCCCGCAGCCGCCCAACCCGAATCCAACCGACAGAAATTATTGCTGGAATTATTGGACTGCTCAATTTTTGTCCGCCAAAAAAATCAGCTTAGCGATGGGGAAATCAACAATTTAGTTGAGCAAATTCAGGGGTCTCGGGGCGTATCGATTAAAGATCGCCGATACGGACTGAGAATGTATCCGAACTGTTTTGTGGGTAGCGAAGCCGTTGAATGGCTAATGGATAATCAGAAGGCAACTCGAGAAGAGGCCATTCGTATCGGTCAGATTCTGGTAGAACGAGGCATTATCTACCACGTAACTCACGAACATACGTTTCAAGATCAATATTTGTTCTATCAGTTTTATCAAGACAGCCTGAAAAGCCGGACTCCATGATGCACGACAGGACCCTCTTAATTTTGGCAATTAAAAATCAGAATTGTCCTAAGCGATTTGGCGAAAGCCATAAATTCAATATTTTCCAAAAATGGAAATCAGTATTCGCTAAACAGGCAGAACTCTTCCATAGACTCCCCTATTTAATCCATGAACCTATCCCACTAATATGATTTGAGCGGTCCCAAAGATGAATGACGGCTAAATCAGGAATGGCATCAAAACATTGAGGGAGTCGTTCCACTCTGACCAATAATCTCCGGTACTTTCTCTACAGCCACGCAAAACATCCCTCTTACTGAAAGCGTGGCTATGATATTTTTGTTGGTCGTCCTTTCTTCCTCTTGTTTTCGTTCCGCCGTTTCGGAATTTTTCCCCTGATGCCCCTCTTTCTCAACGCAGCTCTCAGCCACTTGGCATCATAGCCTTTGTCCCCCGCTATTACTTTAAGCCGTTTTTTGTTGTCCCCGGGAACTGGTGTTGAGACTTTGAGTGTGTCGAGCA
Organism: Cyanobacteria bacterium P01_H01_bin.15; assembly: GCA_038750375.1. GTDB lineage: Bacteria > Cyanobacteriota > Cyanobacteriia > Cyanobacteriales > JAAUTE01 > JAAUTE01. Next base: position 91 of record JBCDHF010000285.1, on the reverse strand, counting down.
AGGGCAAAATCTGCTGCCGCCATCATTGGCTGCTGCCGTACAAACGCTGAGTGGGAATCCGTTCCCTTCTGTCAGCGCATGAATCAAGACG
>JBCDHF010000284.1:0-6379 GCA_038750375.1 Cyanobacteria bacterium P01_H01_bin.15 | reverse complement strand
TCAATGCTCCATTAATTGATATTATTTCGTTTTCCTAGCGATATAAAAAATGAGCGTTTTGCCTGATTGCCCCGAGAATTAAAACTTTGGTAAGGGCTTTTTCTGGTGAGATAGCTTTTTTGATAACTTAAAATATGCTCTGTTGGAATAAGTGATTAAAGTTTGAACAGTTAGGTCAATTCAAGCGATTCAAATTGGGTTTGAGCATCAAAAAATGAACAAATTGGCAGCATTAATCTGTTCTTAACGATACGTTATTAGTTCGCTTACCTCTGCTATAAGCAACGCCCCTATTATGTTTTCCTAATGGTCCATTTGCAGGAACAACACTTAGGTACGAGGAACGCATTAAATGTTTTTGATCAATTCTTTCCGTCGGGCAGCCGCACTCTCTGCGGCGACGGTCATGTCAGGGGCTATTGCTTTTGGCGTATCCGCTCAAGGGCGTAGTATTACAGGTGCTGGTGCATCTTTCCCTGCTCCACTCTATAAGTTGATGTTCTCAAACTACAATTCTGCCAAAGTTAACTACAACTCCATCGGAAGCGGTGGTGGTATCCGTCAGTTTGCGGCAAAGGAAGTAGCCTTTGGTGCCAGTGACGCACCGCCGAAAGCAAAGGATTTAGGTGCCGAGAGCGATAATGTTCTACTCGTTCCCACAGCCGGCGGTGCGGTAGCAGTTACCTACAATTTGCCCGGCTACAATGGTCGCGTTCAACTTCAGCGTGAAGCGTTATGGAAAATTTTTAATGGTGAAGTTTCCAACTGGAAGCAAATTAATTCTGCTTATCCCGACCAAAAAATTGTACCGGTTGTCCGGGCTGATGGTAGTGGTACAACCTTTATCTTCACTGCTCACTTGGCAAGAACTAGCAACGGTAAAATTAAAGCGAATAAAGCTCCTACTTGGCCAGCTGGTTTCCTGAAAGGCGAAAAGAATGATGGAGTTGCCGCTGCGGTTAAGCGCACTCCTGGTGCTATTGGATATGTCCAAGATACTTACGCTCGCAAGAACGGTCTTAAAACTGCTTTCTTACAAAATAAGGCTGGTCGTTATGTGGAGCCTAGCTTAGATGAGGCTAATAAAGCCTTAGAAGGGGTTCGTTTCAATACTGATTTCACCACGGCAAACTCTGATGATCCCGATGACGGCTATCCGATTGTTGGCGTAACTTGGTTAATGCTCTATAAGATTCATCCCAACCCTGCAATGGCAGCGCCTACTCGTAAGTTGGCAACCTGGATGATGTCTGACGAAGCGCAAGCTTTTAACACGAAGCTGGAATATACCAAGATTCCTAAGAGTGTTCGGACTCGCGCTATTGCTGAGATCGCCAAGGTCGAGTAGTAATTAATGCCTGTTTAAGGCCAGTTCTTCCGTTTAAGGTGGAGCTGGTCTTTCGGTTTTAATCGCTAGTCGCTGTACAACTCCCACTTAATGGCGGCTATGCTATCTACTACTTCAAAAAGTTTGTTTATTCGAGAACGTGACTTCACCATCTTACACCTCTGCTCCAACCGAAATGAGCGCTATGACAGGCCATGATCGTGTGGAAACTGTTGAGTCGGCTTTTTCATGGATTGTTTGGGCGTTCGCAATTGCTTCCGGTAGTTTACTGCTAATCATCACAGTGATTGTGACGCTGGATGCGATGCCAGCCATCCAGGAATTTGGTTTGAGCTTTCTGACTGGCACTATCTGGAGTCCAATCGATGATGTCTATGGAGCGTTGCCCTTTATTTATGGCACCCTCGTTACTTCGATCATTGCGCTGATTTTTTCGGTGCCCTTGGGTTTAGCGGTCGCCATCGTTACTAGCGAGGATTTTTTACCGATCTATGTACGCTCTCCTATCAGTTTTATGGTGGAGCTGATTGCGTCTCTCCCCAGCGTCATTATTGGTCTATGGGGAATTTTTGTGTTTATTCCGCAAATGTATCCTCTACAACTTTGGCTGAACACCTATTTCGGCTGGTTCCCACTTTTCCGGACTGTGACTGTTGACGGATTTGAGGTCCCAATTTCGGGTCCTAGCTATCTAGTCGCTGGCATGATTCTGGCGATTATGATTTTGCCGACGATTGCTGCCGTAAGCCGGGAAGTCTTGCTGGCTATTCCTCGTAGTTTGCGGAGCGCTTCGATGTCGTTGGGGGCTACTCGCTGGGAAACTATTTTTAAGGTGATGCTGCCAGCCGCCGTCTCAGGTATTTTGGGCGGGATTATTCTGGCTTTAGGTCGGGCTTTGGGAGAGACCTTAGCTGTCACTATGGTAATTGGCAACACGCCTCTTCTTACGACCTCAATTATCAGCCCTGGTTATTCCATTACTTCACTTCTGGCGAATCAATTTGCAGAAGCAGGCACGGGGTTGCACCTGGGTTCTCTGATGTTTTTAAGCTTGATCCTGTTTTTAATTACCTTGTGTGTAAATGTTGCGGCAGAGTGGCTGGTTACGCTGGTCGGTCGTCGCCGCGTTTTGTAAGCACTCGTAGAAGTCATCACAAGCGTTATGTATCCTGATACTTCTAACTCTGTCTCAGCTAGCAAAGTTCGGTCCGTCGATCTCTCAGAGCCACTCTCAAAAAGGCGGAGTCTGTTCAGCGCAACGATGACTGTACTAGCTTTTATTCTTACTGTTGCGGCAATTTTACCGTTGGCGGCTATTCTGCTTAAGATTTTGCAAAGTGGTTTTGGCAATCTGAGTTGGGAAGCGGTTTCATCTTTACCCAATTACAACGAGTTGTTATTGGACGAAGATATTCCCGGAGAAGGGAATGGATTTCGGCAGGCGATTGTCGGCACTTTGGCGATGGTGGGGGCTGCCAGTCTAGTTAGTATTCCTTTTGGGGTGCTAACTGGCGTTTTTCTCTCGGAATTTACGGTTGGGTCTCTCCGTGCTAGTTTCGCTGCCCCCTTTGTGCGCTTTCTTATCAAGATTCTCAGCAGCGTTCCCACTGTAATTATCGGAATCTTTGCTTATGTGCTTTTGGTGATTCCGTTTTCCTTTTCTGCGATCGCGGGAGCTTTTGCCTTAGCGGTGGTCATGATTCCGATCGTAACCTTGACCACAGAGGAATCCTTGAGATTAGTTCCCAATTCCTATCGACTAGGCTCAGCCGCTCTCGGTGGTGGCCGGTTCAACACTATTTTTCGCATTATTATTCCGGCGGCCCTGCCAGCAATTACAACAGGCATTCTATTAGCGGTCGCTCGGGCAGCTGGCGAGACAGCTCCCTTAATGTTTACCGCGCTCTTTAACGATTTCGAATGGCAAGGCTGGGATCAACCCACCGCGTCTTTGACCGTATTGATTTATCAATACGCGAGCTCTCCCTATCCTCAACAGCAGAAGTTTGCCTGGACCGCCGCTTTAATTTTGGTCGCATTGGTATTTGCAACTAATGTTATTTCCCGGCTCGTTACCAGGCGTCAACGTCTGTAACTGTTGCTCTCTGAATTTTTCAAACTATGTTCAATGACATTTTTGAATCTCCTGAAATTTCCGCCAAAACTGCCGAAATTGCGATTAAAGTTCGCGATCTTGCCTTCTTTTACGGTCCAAAGAAAGTTTTAGAAGGGGTCGATTTAGACATTTTTTCTCGTAAAGTGACCGCCATGATTGGTCCGTCCGGTTGCGGTAAATCCACATTTCTAAAATCTTTAAACCGCATTGGTGAACTCGAAGGTCCGGTCAACGTAACCGGTCAAGTGGAGCTCTTTGGTCAAAATGTCTATGCCAAAAATGTCAACCTCAACCGGCTGCGTCGAGAGATCGGGATGGTTTTTCAGCGACCCAACCCATTTCCTGCCAGCATTTACGACAATGTGGCCTATGGCGTACGTTTGATGGGCAGACATAGCCGAGTTCAACTAGACGAAATCGTCGAATCCGCCTTGCATAGTGCAGCTCTTTGGGACGAAGTCAAAAACGATCTGAATAAGTCCGCTTTGGGTCTTTCCGGTGGGCAGCAGCAGCGACTCTGTATCGCGCGAGCCTTAGCAATCAAGCCTAAGGTTTTGCTGATGGATGAGCCCTGTTCAGCCCTGGACCCAATTTCCACCATGAAAGTAGAGGCGCTTATTCGCGATTTGCGAGAGCAATACACTATTGTGATCGTGACTCACAATATGCAGCAAGCGTCTCGGGTTTCGGACTATACGGCCTTTTTCAATGCCGATGAGACTCGGATTGGTCGACTGGTGGAATACGACACCACCATACAAATTTTCACCGCAGCCAATAATCCCAAAACGTTGGATTATGTCGCCGGTCGTTTCGGCTAAGTTAAAAGCAGTTTGTCTTGACAGTGGCGATCGCAAAGCGCTGTCGAACAAAGAAAACCTAAAATTTGGTGATTTGTTTGACAAATTCGAAAACCAGTCGTTACGATATAGACCGACAAAAATAAGGGACTGTAGTTCAGCTGGTTAGAATGCCTGCCTGTCACGCAGGAGGTCGCGGGTTCGAGTCCCGTCAGTCCCGTTCTGTTAATTAGACTCAAGTAGATTTTATAGCTTCACCGAAACTTTCTTCATCGGCGTTTGGTGAGCTTGATGCATGTGAGGGAATATCGATTTTCCTAAAGGTTTTTGAACTTCAGGGTTTTATCGTGACGGTCTCGCGTAGCGTGACAGAGAAAGTGTTGTGATAGATTTTCGTCGCGGGTAAATCGACAAAATCACCTTACATTGCTTGTTTTGGCTGTCTGCTTGGAATTAATGTCAGGCGGACAATTGATTGTTCAATAACTTAGGAAAAACTTATGGTTACAGTGGCGGAGCAACCGAACCTCGCCGATCTTGCTTTTGAGCCTTATCTCGACCATGGTGCCATTAGCAATCGTTTAATCAAACAAATCGGCATTTATGGGATTTTTGATGCGGAGCAAACCTTGCAATATGTTGGCTATAGCCGAGATATCTATCTAAGTCTCAAGCAGCATCTGGTTCTCCAACCTCAGCATTGTCACTGGCTTAAAGTTCATACCATTACTCGACCTAGTCGTTCTCTATTGCTTGAGATTCAAAACGCTTGGATCGAGGAGAATGGCTTTCTGCCATTAGGTAATGGAGAATCTGGACAACAGTGGACAGACGCGATCGATGCCAAGATGTCGATGACCAATGCTGACTTCGCGGCTTATGCGGAAGCGGATGAGCGAGGGAAGGAAAAAGTCTATAAAAATGTTGCTCGCCGTTTGGAAGCTCAGATCAAAGAACGTCTTGAAGCTCGGGGTGTCACCATGGACATCCGTTTCAATCCCAAGCTCAAAAATAAAGGGTTGCTTCATGCTCAGTAACGCTGAAAAGTGCCAAGTTTTAATTCCAGCGATGTTCGCTTTGCTCGGCCGGTCTTTTGCTTTCCTCTAAACATTGGCTTCTGATTGTGTCCCGTCTCAACCTCATCTCAGTTAAATTTCCTTGTTAGTCTATGGAGAGGAATATTTTAATAGTTCAGCCACATAGCTGACTTGACTAGGAGATAGAAATTATGCCCCATTCAATCGTGACCGACGTGTGTGAAGGGGTTGCTGATTGTGTGGATGCCTGTCCCGTGGCTTGTATTCATAACGGCCCCAGTAAAAATATCAAGGGAACTGATTGGTATTGGATCGACTTTGAAACTTGCATCGACTGCGGAATTTGTTTGAGTGTGTGCCCGGTAGAGGGCGCAATTTTTCCAGAAGAGCGTCCTGAACTTCAGCAAACACCGGTCTAATTCCTCTGAACCTATTCTCTATGTCCCCTTCTGAATCAACTTCTCCTTTGCTGTCTGTCGAGTCGGTATTCGCTGGCTACATTCCCGATCTAAATATTTTGCAAGGGATTAACTTTCAGATTCAGCCTGGTGAATTGGTGACGGTCATCGGTCCTAATGGCGCGGGCAAATCAACCTTAGCCAAAACTATTTTCGGGTTGCTGACGCCCAACCAAGGTCAAATTATTTTCAAAGGAGAAAATATTGCAGGTCTACGCTCCGATCAAATTGTGCGGCGTGGCATGTGCTACGTTCCCCAGATTGCCAATGTTTTTCGTGCACTTTCTGTGGTTGAAAATCTGGAAATGGGGGCGTTTATTCGACGAGGTTCTTTAAGTAAACGCAAGCAAGAAATTTTTGATATTTTTCCGGTCTTGGCCGAGCGCCGCTTCCAACAAGCGGGCACTCTCTCCGGAGGAGAGCGGCAGATGTTAGCCATGGGTCGCGCGTTAATGTTAGACCCAGATTTATTGCTGCTAGATGAACCCTCGGCTGCTCTCTCTCCGATTTTGGCTAACAACGTTTTTGAACAAATTCATCAAATCAACCAAGCCGGCAAAGCCATTGTATTGGTGGAGCAAAATGCTAATAAAGCTTTGATGATGGCCGATCGCGGGTAT
>JBCDHF010000283.1:0-6442 GCA_038750375.1 Cyanobacteria bacterium P01_H01_bin.15 | reverse complement strand
GTTTTCCGTAACGGTTCGGTTAGTTAGCTAATACGGGACGCTAGAGTAGGGATATTATTGAGGGGGTTTGCACACATGGAATCCAAAGCATCTTTATCCATGTTTAAAAACTTACTGGAACAGCCCAAAAGTCGAAAAGTTGCGATCGCGTTGGCGTTAACCAGCGCAGTGACGCCGGTTTCGGGATTTCATAAATTTTATTTGGGGCAGCCAGTGTGGGGGACTTTATACGTATTGCTGTCGGTGACGCAGGTTCCACGGATTGCCAGTGCGTTTGAGGCGGTCTGGTTTGCGCTTCAAGCCCAGGAGAAGTTTGAGCAGCGCTTCAATGGGTTAGAACCGGAACAGATTTCTTCGTTCAAGCCCCAAGAAGTGGAAGCGATCGCACAGGCGTTGCGTCATTTGGATGATTTGCGGGCAGAGGGGCTGCTCACGGAGCAAGAGTTTGAACAGAAGCGCCGCCAACTGTTAGACAAGATCAGTTAAATCAGAATTAATTTTTTATACTCAGTCAGTATTACTTTCGATTTTATTTTTTAGCGATTACGTATTGTGCCCCTTGCTCGTTGGTTATTTGGTAATTCTTTGACTCCGGCCCAGCGGGCATTGCGCCAAAAGCTGGAGTCAGATCACCTGTATCGGTTTGCGAGTCTGCAAGAGCTGAAGCTGGGCATTGTCTTGGGCTTTCGGTTAGATGTGAATAAAGCCAGTATTGACGAGTGGTTGCGACTACCGGGAATTTCAATTCGTCAAGCGAGATCGCTGGTGCAGCTCACCGGCATGGGAGTGCAGTTTTTGTCCGTGGAGGATCTTGCTGCGGCGCTAGGAGTGAGCTTGGGTCAAGTGAAACTGCTGGCTGAGGCGTTGGAGTTTTGTTATTACGATGAAACGAGTATTGAGAAACCGCTGAGATTGAATCCGAATCAGGCGAGTTTAGAGCAGCTAGTAGAGATTCCAGTGTTAGCGCCCGCGTTGGCGGAGCGGATTGTGGCGGAACGAAATCAGGCTTCATTTGAAAATTTAGCGACGTTGGCAGAGCGGCTATCGCTGAACGGTGAGGTAACGACACAACTGCTGCACTATCTTCAATTTTGAAGTCCCCGAAGAAATTTTTGTCCAAGGCATTAAGTACAGCCTAGCAATTTGAAGTAAACCCAACTACTTAAAAGAATTCGTGCTGCATTTTCAATACGCTTCCGAAATCAACGCAACGCCAACAACCGTTTGGCAATTCCACGAACGCCAAGACATTCTGGACTTACTCACACCCCCCTGGCAGCCGGTGACCGTTGTCCGCCGAGAAGGGGGATTAGGCGTTGGTGCAATCACCGAATTTCGCTTACAGCTCGGTCCTGTGCCCGTCAAATGGCTTGCCCGCCACACCGAATGCGAACACGAACGCCTCTTCACCGACATACAAGTCGAAGGACCCCTCGTAAGCTGGACCCATCGCCATTTATTTACTCCCATCCGCGATAACCAAACGCTACTCACCGACGCGATCGCATACGAACTGCCCGGTGGCATTCCAGCCGAAACCATTCTTGCCGGTTGGGTCAACAGCCGACTCGCTGATATGTTTGCCTATCGTCATCAAATCACAAGCCAATATTGTGAATCTGCCTAACAACGCTTCCAAATCCGAACTTAGAAAATATTTCCTCGCCCAACGCCGAGCCCTGTCCTCGGAAGACTGTCAGCAACGGAGTAAAAAAATATGTGACAACTTGCGATCGCAACCCCTCTTTCAAACAGCCCGCACTATTTTGAGTTATGTCAGCGTACGAAAAGAGCCCGATTTAGCCGGACTTTTCAATAGCGACCGCCAATGGGGATTACCCTACTGTCACGGGAAAAATCTGTCTTGGCATTATTGGCGACCTGGAGACCCCCTGGAAATCAGCGCCCTTAAAATTCCAGAACCACTTATTACTGCACCACAAATTAACCCCAACATCGTCGACCTACTCTTGATTCCTGCGATCGCCTGTGATGAGCAAAACTATCGCTTAGGCTACGGCGGGGGGTTTTACGATCGTTTGTTAGCAGACCCCGCATGGCAACAAATTCCCACCATAGGTGTTGTTTATAAATTTGCGATAATAAACCAACTACCTCACGATCCGTGGGATCAGCAGTTAACGCTCGTAGTTCACGATTGAACTTGCTCTGCCATCAGCACCACGACCGAGCGTGCCGAAACTTCATAATGACGTCCTGCGGCTTGGTTCTTGGCGCTTAAGGACTGATAATCTTGCGGCGACGGTAGAGCGGTATCCACAATACGTAGCCAGGGCTTGCCTGTTCCGGGAAGGGGTAGGTCAAAAGTCAACGGTTCCCAGTAGGCATTCAACATCACATGTAAATGTTCATCGTGACTTGGACACCCCAAAGAAAACGCCAACGAGTAAGAATCTTCTCCCCAGTCGGGTTGATTTAACTGTGTTCCGTGCCAGATGAGATGAGGGATCTCTGGATGAAAACCCACATGCAGCATTCGGTGTTGTCCAAAAATTTCCAGCGGCTGAGTAAAGTCGATGAGCCCTTGTACAAACCGGAAAAATTCCCTCTCTGTCTCTCGGGCAGACCAATCTAACCAACTCAACTCATCATCGTGACAATACACATTATTATTTCCCCGTTGCGTCCGCAGGAGTTCATCCCCCATTAAAATCATTGGCGTTCCTTGGGAGACAAACATAATTGTCATCAAATTTTTCATCTGTTGCGATCGCAAACGATTAATCGCCTCATCAGACGTGGGACCCTCTACACCACAATTCCAACTGAAATTATCATTTGCGCCATCCCGACTGTCTTCGAGATTAGCTTCGTTGTGCTTGACGTTGTAGCTGACTAAATCCTTGAGCGTAAACCCGTCATGGCAAGTAATGAAATTAATACTGCGGTTGGGCTCCCGATCCGGTTTGGAGAAAATATCCGGACTGCCCAACACCCTTGCCGCCAGAGCCCCAACCATACCCACATCGCTTTTCACAAAACGCCGCACATCATCGCGAAACGGTCCATTCCATTCCGCGAAGCGATCGCCAATAAACGAGCCGACTTGGTAAAGCCCTGCCGCATCCCAGGCTTCCGCAATAATTTTGGTGCCGGCCAAAATCGGGTCTGATTCAATCGTCCACAGAATCGGCGGATTTTTCATGGGTTCTCCGGACGCACTGCGTGATAAGACTGACGCAAGATCAAACCGGAACCCGTCCACATGCATCTCCGATACCCAATAGCGCAGACTATCCAGAATCAATCGTCCTGCGATCGCGTCGTTTGCCTTAAACGTATTGCCGCAGCCGCTGTAGTTAGCGTATTTGTCTGGATCGTCTGTTTCGAGCAAGTAATAATCATCATTACCTAGCCCGCGAAAAGAGAGCGTCGGACCCCGTTCATCCCCTTCCGCCGTATGGTTAAACACGACGTCCAAAATTACTTGAATGCCGGCTTTATGGAGTGCCTTAACCATGTCGCGAAACTCATCCACCGGCGCTAGCGGATTTTTCTGGGAGCTATACCCCCAATGAGGCGCAAAAAAAGCAATGGTGCTGTAACCCCAATAATTAGTCAAACTGCGACGCACATCTTGCGTATCAAACTGATGAACGGGCAATAATTCCACCGCAGTTACACCCAAAGATTGTAAATAGGGAATTTTTTCAATTACGCCCGCAAATGTGCCTCTCTTCTCCGGCGCAACGCCCGAACTGGGATGTCGCGTAAATCCGCCAACATGCAACTCATAGATCACACTCGTCGCGTAAGGCTGGCAAAGTTGTCGATCGTTCTCCCAGTCATAGGCGGCTGAATCCACAACCACTGAGCGCAAAGCATGAGCCACGTTATTCCCAGGACCCGTTGCCTGCACCCGTCGATAATTTTCCCAGCCTGCGATCGCACGAGCGTAAGGATCAAGCAATAGTTTTTGGTGATTAAATCTCAATCCTCTAGCTAAATCAAACGGTCCCTGAACCCGATAGCCATAAATCTGACCAGGCTCGATACCCGGCACAAAAATATGCCAGTAGAAAAAAGTTTGGTTTTGCTCTGGATCTAACGGAATTACCTCAGAAGGAAGAGGGTCCTTTTCTGAATCAAACAACAGCAATTCGACACCCGTGGCATGACGCGAAAAAAGACAAAAATTGACCCCCTGCGCCATCACAGTGGCACCCAGTGGGTAACTATCTCCTGGTGAACAAATCCGGGCGTTCATATTAATTCATCAAGGAAAGTAAACAAGAGCAGTCCGTTGGTTGCAAAAAAGCAAAGAAATCTGCGATCGCAACCTGATTTTTAAGGAAGCGCCCCCCGATAGCAACCGCAACCTTAGTAAGGGGACGGTTGCGTGCCAGAACGCTGTTAAGACGAGTGGCTCAAAGTCAGAAATGTCCCGAGCGATCTAGCGAAGCGATAAAGCAGAGAACTTCTCTGAATTCAGACAAAAAAATACCCTGCCATGTGGCAAGGTATCAATCATCAAAAGAAGTCGGGAGGAGGCGGAAAAATTTAAGCTTCGTTTTGGATGTAGATGAAGAGCAGACCCATCGCGACAGCAGGCATCAGCAAGCCAACCGTCGGGACGAGAATAAAGGGCAGAAAGGAAGCAGCGTAATCAGCAGTCATTGTTAATCTCCGTTATAAAGAACCAATTATGGTGCTGGAAAGATTGAGCACCAGGCCAAATCGGGGCAGGAATCCTAAAACTTACTTGATTTTACAGCAGTCTCAACCTTAGTAAGGAGAGGGTGCATGCCAGAACGTTCTAGAGTTAAGCAACTTAAGATTAGAAGTGTTCTAACCGTTCAAGTGGAAGCAACACAAAACCCCTGCTTCCATCGACGTCTAGGTATTAACCAAGCCCCGGATCATGGCGTCTAAAATGCCAAAATTTTCTAAGAGGAAAAAAGCAACGAACGCACCGCCAGTTGCACCCACAAAGAAGCCGCCAGTGAATTGACTCCAGCCTTGGCTAGTTCTCAAATCGTGAGGAATGTTGCTACCCGTTGCGTAAACTGCCGCCGAATTATCTTTCGGGAAGCTCGCTAAACCATAGATAGACAAACATCCGGTCAAAATAATGATGAGACCCACCGCTGACAGCAAGCCGCCGAGGCTCGCTGTCTCAGCGTAATCGCGCAGCGGACCCAGTAGCGTCCAGGGGCCTACCAAGAAATAACCATGGGCTAAACCAATCTCTAAGCCTCGCAAAAGAGGGGAAACACCCTCGCGATAGGCGGGTAAATTCCCAATAAAGGCACGGGTAAAACCCGAGTCTGAAATGGGGGTAGAAAGATGTCCAATTTGGGGATCGCCCAGATACGGTCCTACAAATTCGTTGGAGTCAGGCATATATTGATCCTTGTTCTGTAGTGTAAATGTTTGTAGAAATACTTGAACATATTTTAGGAGGGCTTGGTATTCAGAAGCACATCCCTCTCATGATGCTTAAGAAAAGTTCACCTAATTTTTGATATGAATAGCCTTAGCACATCTTCTGAGTGCAGTCATGAACGGATAAAAGTAAAGCCGAGATAAACACCTATTTCCAACGCGAGCAAGTTCTGGCGTAATTTATAATATTTTAAGTTTTTGCTCGGCAAGGAATAGTCAAATGACAAAAATGTCTATTTTTCAGAAATTTGGTAGGGCTTGCCAACAGTTTTGGGCTTTGGGGCTGCTTTTTATAGCCCTAACATGGTTGAGTAACCCCAGTCTCGCCCATGCGACGGGAGTCTTCGACCTGCCTGTTGTGGGTGCAGGCTCACAAACCTGGATCGTTGATTCGGCTGATGTCATTAGTCGCACCAACGAGAACCGCTTGAACAAAGAGCTTCAGCAACTAGCTGAGGACTCCGGTTACGAACTACGGATGGTTGTTCTGCGTCGCTTGGAATTTGATGCCACCATCGATAGTTTTGCCGATGAATTGTTTGCCACTTGGTATCCTTCAACCGATGAACAAGCCAATCAGGCGTTACTAGTCATCGATACCCTTACTAACAATGCGACATTCCGCGCAGGGGATGAAGCCAGTACTTTTGTTACGCCTGCGATCGCAGAGAGTTTAGTTGAGGGCACAGTGGGTGCTTCGCTACGGAAAGGCAGTCGCTACAACGAGGCCTTACTTGCTGTTGCCCAGCGCTTAGTGCCCGTCCTATCTGGAGAAACTGACCCCGGTCCGCCGGAAGAGCAGGTTGCACTCAATGTGGAGAGTACCTTTACGGAAGCTGAGGACACAGACCAAGGCAGTGCAACCAGATGGGTAGTTGTGCTCTTAGTCTTAGCGACGGTGATTCCGATGGCAACCTATTTTGTTTATGTTCAGGGTCCTGGTTAAACCAGCTGTTTTCAGCACCCAAATCGAATTAATAATTTTCAGCCAGTCCTAGGTCAAACTCGCCTTGGACTGGCTTTACGTGATCGAATC
>JBCDHF010000282.1:0-6446 GCA_038750375.1 Cyanobacteria bacterium P01_H01_bin.15 | reverse complement strand
CGTTGCCTTCAAGTTTCACACTGATGCAATTCAAACCCTGACAGAATTGGGGGCCCGATGTGACTTAGCCGAGGCTCATCTGCAATTTGCCCTCTCTTTGCAAGCGGCTCAGATGCGTTCACAATCCATTCAGATGACTGCCGATATATCGATGGAATCGCAAATTAAACAGGCTAAAGATTTGTATCTCACATTAAACGCACCGACACAAGTTCAGCGAATTCAACATTTGTTTCAAGAAACAATGCAAGCGAAAAATTCATTGACTTAACAATTTAGATCTGATGCGGAAAAATCAAACGGCAGGGAGTCGTCTGCAAGATACAGCTCCTTATTGGCTGACCCTTCTATTCTCGTTTACGGATAATTTGCTGGCCTAACCAAGACCCAATTTCATCGATCGCAAGCACCTCTTGAGCCGCCCCCATTTCAATCGCTTCCTTGGGCATCCCAAAGACAACACTGCTAGCCTCATCTTGGGCAACTGTTAATCCACCCGCTGTTGCGATCGCATTCAAACCAGCCGCACCATCTCGACCCATGCCGGTCAACAAAACACCCACTGCAGTTTCGCCATAGACCCGCGCAATAGCTTCAAACAGAGTCGAAATCGAGGGTCGATGTTTTTCACGTTGGGGTGTATCTAACAACTTAAATCGCCCTTGAGAATCTAGCTCTAAATGCCGCTCCTCCGGTGCGTAATAGACATACCCCGGCTTGGGGCTTTCACCTGCGATCGCAATTTTGACAGTCAACGCACATTCACGATTGAGCCAATTAACTAATCCTGCCAGGAAACCAGTGCTGATATGCTGCACACAAACAATTGGCAAGGGAAACTTCGGGGGCAATTTCATCAAAACTCGATAGGTTGCATTGGGTCCCCCCGTAGAGGCGCCAATGGCAACGATTCGATAAGGCAGACTGTTTCTCTCCCCATATTGAATAAACCTCGGAGAGCTGACTTGAGCCCGGCTTTTACTTAACGAAACCGGATTCACGACAGAGCCTTTGGACTCAAGCGGCTTTTGCGATCGCGACAGTGGCTTCGTTAAAACTTTAACTCCTGCCAAAATCCGTATTTTTTCAATCAGTTGTGTAGAGAGTTTCTCATAATCAGCGGGTAATCCACTGGCCGGCTTCGCCATCACATCAACCACTCCAGCCTCGCGTAATTCCAAGACATGTTTGGCTGCATCAATACGACTACCGATCACACTAAGCACCAGAATGGGTCGTGGGTAGTACGCCATGACTTGGCGGGTGAGTTCAAGCCCATCCATCCCCTTCATGAAAAAGTCTGTACAAATGACTGCCGGTTCAAGTTGAGGAATTAGTGATAGAGCTTGGCGTCCATTACGCGCGGTCCCGACAACTTCCAACCCCTTAGCTGTAGACAAGATACGAACTAATATAGTCAGCGCAATCGGTGAATCTTCGACAACGAGGACCCGGACCGGGGCCGCATTCATCAGGCAGTAGACTCCCTAAGTGACGTTTAGCAGGTAACACTATACACGTTTTGCTGCCAACACTTTGATTTTGGTAACCAAAGTCGAGCGCAGCTTCTCATAATCGGTGGGACTACCCGTTGTGGGCTTGGGAAAAAAGTCCAGAGCGCCTGCCTTCATCAGCGTAAAAATATTATCGACATCGCCCGGATGTACGACATTGCTGATTACCAAAATAGGTCTTGGATACTTACTCATGACTTCTTTGGTAAACTCAAACCCATCCATCCCGGGCATTTGTAAATCCGTACAAATAACATCTGGATCGGTTCTAGCAATTAAAGATAAAGCTTGACCGCCTTCGAGCGCTGTCCCTACAACGTTTATTTCAGGATCGGGATCAATCAGTCGCTTTAAAATTTCCAAAGCAACGGGTGAATCTTCTACTAAGACAACTTTGATCGGGTTACGAGGGGGCATAACTTAAATTAACCTCCGAAGAGCATCGAGCAATAAAGTTTGATCAAAATCACCTTTGGTTAAATAGGCGTTAGCGCCTGCTTGAGCACCTCGGAGGCGATCTTCCTGTTTGGCTAGCGTGGTAACCAATACGATAGGTAATTCCGCATACTTGGCGTCTTGCCGAATATGCTCAGTCATTTGTAGCCCCGTTAAATTCGGCATTTCAACGTCACTGACCACCGCATCAAAGGATCCTTGCTGCAGTTGATTCAAACCATCCAGCCCATCAACGGCTGTAGAAACATCATACCCGGCTCCTTCGAGAATACGCCGAACTTGCGTACGAATGGGCAAAGAGTCCTCAACGAGTAATACCTGAGGCCGTTTACGGACCATTTGCAGGTCTGCCGCAGAGCTGCCCTGTCCGCTTTGCTTGCGCGCGGTTGCAAGAAGATCCTGCGCATTCAATACAATACAAACTTCTCCAGTCCCCAAAATAGTTGAGCCTTCAACATTGGGCACCTTGCGCAAGATTTTCGATTGAGGTTTAAGAACGAGTTCTTGCTGCGCCAACAGTTCATCTACGAACAAACCAAAGCGAACTCCTTGGATGTTCAAAATAATACAGGGAATTTGTCGTGGTAATGGCGGAGACGACAGCTCGAGTAAGTGACTTAAGCGTGCCAATGAAATCGGCTGCTCTTGGAAGTCTATGACTGGTGACCCTTCTAACTCATAGATATCCACCTGATTAACGAGCAACGCAATCTCCATAAAATCGACGGGGAGCGCATAAATACGCTCGTTGACCCTTACTAGCAGAGAGTAAGCAGTGGAAAGATCTGCTGTAAAATTCAGTCGAAAAGTTGTTCCTTTCCCGGCACTGGACTCAACTTCGATGGTACCTTTCAGTTTTTCAATATCGGTTTTTACGACATCTAATCCAACACCACGACCAGAGATTTCGGTAACGGCCGTACGGGTGGAAAAGCCCGGTGCAAAAATTAGACTTTGGATTTCCGCATTGGAAAGTCTTTGTAAATCGCTGTCGTTATATAGCCCCCGTCTTAGGGCCGTGCGCCTAATCGCATCTACGTCTAAACCCCGACCGTCATCAATAATTTCGACGACGAGCCGTGACCCTTCCTGTCGTCCTTGCAGACGTAGGGTTGCTTGGGGCGGCTTGCCTTGTTGTTGGCGAATGTCTGGGGTTTCAATCCCATGATCCACGGCATTACGTAAAACATGAGTCAGGGGATCTTTAAGCGCTTCTAAGATGCGTTTATCCGCTAGAGTATCTGAGCCTTCAATCAAAAAATTTATGGACTTATTTTGATCCCGGGCTAAATCTCTGATTGTGCGCGGAAACAGATTGAAAACGTTGCTGAGCGGTAAGCGCCGTAGCACCTGAATACCCGAGCCTAAATCACTGGTAATAGCTTCTAAACGAGAGCTATCTTCGTTAGCCCCTGCTTGTAACTGAGCCACCAATTGTCCGAGAGTATCTAAATTACGATCGCTGAGCTCTTGAAATTGACGAAATTGCTCCAGGATAATTTCGCTGGATGTCTCGACCCCCACGTCTTGAAATCGTCGTTGTCTTAGCCGATTCCATTCGTCCCAAAGCTGAACAAGCGTGTCGATTTCATTTAACCGCCTTTCCACTCTTAACTTAGCCACTGCTAGCTCAGCAACGTGATTGGCTAAATCATCAATTTGATTGGAGGTGACTCGAACTGTATCAATCCGGTAGGTCTCGGTGCTACTAGCTGTGGCTGTCGCTGTCGGCGTTGGTGCCTCTTCCTGCGAAGTAGATAGCGAAGCAGGTACTTCCAGCGCCGACAAATCGAGTTCCGGCAACTCGCCGCTGCCGGCTATTGTAGAACTGTCATCATCTAACAGGTTTGCTAGGCTCGACTCCCAATCATCCAAGTTTGGTAGATCATTCTCTTCTTCGGGTTCTGGGGCGAGAGGCGTAACTTTGGGAAGCGCGGCATCTTCCGCTGTTGCTCCCATTAGTTCAGCCATCACCTCAAAAACATTGATATTAGAGGGTTCGCGAGAGACCGCTTCTTGAGAAATCTTTCTGACCGCATCTAACCCCAAATAAAGACGATCAAAAAGGGCCGGAGAGACAGAAGCATTTCCATCTTTCACCGCCGCCATCATATCTTCGAGTTGGTGACAAAGAGTTTCGGCGTCCTTAACCCCCAACATCCGCGAATCTCCTTTGAGGGAGTGAAGTTCTCGTAGGACCGTATCAAGCGCCTGGGCATCCTGATAGTTCCTTTCAAGTTTTAGAAATTGACTCTCTAAAATTTGCAGACGTTCTTGGCTCGTGACCTCAAATAAACCGCGTAATTCATCATCATCGATATAGGCCATCTCGTTTCATCCTCAACAATGCCGAACCTAAACCGTTGCTTGTAATTGGCTGGCAATGTCCGCCAACTGACGACTCGATGATTTTACCTGGGACAGTCCTGTGGCTGTTTCTTGGGCTCCCAGGTTGATAGCATTCATTGCAGAGACAACTTGTTGGACACCGACCGCTTGTTGCTTAGAGCCCAAGGCAATCTGTTGGCTATTGAGGGTGACGGTACTAATCGCTTCAGCAATACTATTGAAGGCTGCTGCAGTCTCTTCTGCTAACCGTAATCCTTCAACCGCGGTTTTAGTACCTTCATCGGTTACCATCACGCTACTATTAATCGATTGTTGAATCTCGGTAGCCAGACTCCGAATTTTGTCAGCAGATGTTTTGCTCTGGTCTGCTAGTTTACGAACCTCAGCCGCAACAACTCCAAATCCTTTTCCTTGCTCCCCAGCTCTTGCCGCTTCAACGGCGGCATTGAGAGCCAAAATATTGGTTTGATTCGCCAGATCTGCTACCAAATCAGAAATTTCCGTAATTTGAGTAGTTTGCTCACTGAGTCGTACAATCTGACCGGCAATATCTTCTACTTTTTCCTGAAGTTGCGCGATGCCCTCCCGAGTTCGAGAAACCGTCACAGAACCATCCTCGGAGAGTTCGAGAACTTGTTGTGCGCCAGAGGACGAGGTCTCTGCCTGTTCAGCCGATTGTAATGTGGAAGATCCTAGCTCTTCAATGGTTGTTGTCGTTTCGGTAACTGAAGACGCTTGCTGAGACAGAACTCGCTCTTGCTCATCAATGGACGCGGCAATCTGAGTAGAGGTTGCCGCGACATCTGTAACAGCCGATTGTAATGTTCGAGTGACCCGATAGAGACTCCAGAAAATTATTGCCAGTAAGATTATCTGAATAAAAATGGTAATGTATTCAAACTGCTTAGCGGCTTGGACGTTGCCTAGCGAAAAATCTTCTGCGGCAAAAACGGCATCATTTGTTAGCTCAAAATACTCTTCGCTATCAGCAATCAGTTTATCAATAACCCCCTCTGGATTTCGACGATAGTTGACAATAGTTTGTTTTAAATTCCCCCAAGCCTCTTGAACCATGGCAATTTTTTCGACGTACGCTGGATCTGTCGCTGCGGGAAGCATTAACTCGGCGTTTCCATCGATTAGACCATCGATTAGAACATTGAGTCTTTCAACCAATTCATCATTGGGTTGCCCATTAATTTCTAACTTGACTAGGCGTTGCGTTGCCCCTCGGACAATGCCTGATTTATTTACAACACTGCCATCAAATGATGATTTAGCAATGTTTCGTTCGACGATAAATCCGCTAATAACATTAACGACACCCAGGGTGGCGATTGATAAAAATAGCTGGGTCGTAATTTTCATGGCAAAATCAAGAATTCAGGAAGAACGGGGGGGGGTCAATATCTCTGATTCAAACTGACGCATTGGAGAGGATCTTGTTGGAAATTTACCCAAGACTACTGATGTTATCAGCATGCCCATTAAATTGGTTCATCTACCATCAAATCTCCCTCGATCAATAATTTCTCTAAATCTAAGAGACTTAACGTTCGGGTAGCGAAACGGGCCGTTCCTTGAAGAAAGTCGCTGCCAGGTCGTGGCATCACCGACGGAAGCGGATTAATCGAACTAGATGGCACAACTTGCACATCCAAGATTTCATCGGCAGCGATTGCTACAGTGAATTCACCCACCGTAACTACAATGGCCGGAGATAGTGGATTTGCTTCCACCATAGGTAAGCTTAAGCAGTGAGCAATGTCAACTAGGGTAATTACTTCACCTCGTAGGTTGGCGTTCCCCAATATGTGATTAGGGCAACAAGGAATGGGAGTGAGGGGAGGAACTTTAATAAACTCTCGGACCTGAGCTGCTTCAAAGCCGAAATATTCTTCCCCCAACCGAAAAACAGCAATTTCTCGGGTCTGTTCGGCCAGTATTTGGGACTGTCCAGTCTGTAATTCAGCCGTACGGGCTTCGAACAGTGATTGGGCTTGAGGTGAAACTCCAGGACAGTACAAATCGAAAAAATTTGTGGGTAGTAAGGGGAGCTCTGCTTCTGCGTCGAGTTCACTAACATTAGCAACAGCGGCCGGCTCTCGAATCAATGTGTCTACGTTT
>JBCDHF010000281.1:0-6447 GCA_038750375.1 Cyanobacteria bacterium P01_H01_bin.15 | reverse complement strand
TGCATTACCGGCATTAGAATTAAAAGAAAGAATCTCTTGTATCACAAATTTACTGTATCAATATCTTCCCTCATCCTACAAGGCTGCTGTTACAATTATCTTGCGATCGCTCCCGCCCGAACTTGACCCGCATAAAACCGATGATGATTTTGGAGACTTTATTTTTGCTCCATTTTCGATGTTTGTAGCGACATATGGCTGCATTGATAAATATTTGGATTTTTCTCTGGCTGCACTCAAGGAAATCACAAAACGCTTTTCTGCAGAAGATGCCATTCGCTATTTCCTGAATGCATACCCCCAGCAAACCCTCGCATTTCTCTACGATTGTGCCCAAGATTCAAACTATCATGTGCGTCGTCTTGCCAGTGAAGGGACCCGACCGAAACTACCCTGGTCACAAAAATTACAAATCGATCATCATGACCCGGAAGCAATCCTAGATTTGCTGTTTGCAGATAAAACACGTTACGTTACCCGCTCTGTTGCTAATCATCTCAACGACATCAGCAAAATTGATCCACCCTTCGTGATGAATCGACTGCAAGCTTGGAACGAGAGCCAGCAGCAGACTAAATCAGAGATGCAGTTTATTACCCGACATGCGCTGAGAACCTTGGTCAAAAAAGGTAATTCTCAAGCGCTATATCTACTTGGGTTTGGCGAGAAACCGGATATTACTGTCTTGAAATTCACCACTGATACCCCGCAAGTGCGAATTGGAGAGGCTTTAATCTTTTCTCTGACTTTGCGATCGCATAAACATCAAAAACTCTTGATTGACTATGTCATGCAGTTTGCAAGTGAAGGCACTAAACGAAGTCAGAAAGTCTATAAGATCAAGCCAATCACGCTCCAGCCGGATGAGGAGATTACGCTGCAGAAAAGGCATCCTTTGCGTCCAATGAGTACGCGACGATTAACGCCAGGAGAACATCAAATCACGCTTCAGATCAATGGAGAGGCGCATGGATCTTTGGAATTCGACTTACTTTCAGCTTGAATTCTGGGGGTAGGAAAAATATGATAGCTATTTTTCAGACTCCGTTAACCCCTGCCTGGAACAGGTTCGGGTCTTGGGACTTGGCAAGGCATTGAAAAGCGTAGAGCAAGGAGTGGTGATTATACTAAGTTCTGTTTGTGATGCACTTGGTGTGGCCATGCCAAAAATAGCAAATGAATCAGGTCTACGGGTTCATCGCGCTGAAGCAATCTCTACTGTAAAACTCAACAAGCAATTAAATTATATTGAATGCATCAATAATGTAATTCGGGTGTGATCAATTCAACGAGCTCCTCGAATACCAGTCACAGCATCCCCAAAAGTCAGAAACTTTTCTAGGGTCTCGCGCTCGGTCTTCATTGGATTGCCGCCTAATGATTTAAGCTTTAGCGTACGTATATCCTCAAATTTCGACAAAGCTCTAAAGTGGTTATCAAGCACAACAAAGTTTTGCAACATTGGCGCAATCTATTAGTCCACGCCACTTCAGTGGAATTAGGATTATTAGAGTTCTTGAGGCGTAGTTGTCATCGCCGCTGAGTTCCGACCATTCACCTGCCAAAACAAAACTTTGCCAATGCTGAGCTACTATCAAGAATTAAATGTTTCCACGGGTAAGCCATTTGCAGTGTGTGATGTAACGGAGACAGTTGGTGCGGTGGTAAGAGAATCGGGGGTATTGGAGGGAATGCTTACAATCACTTCATTACATACCACTTGTGCTCTTTCTGTAAATGAAACAGAAGAACGTCTTTTCGATGATATTCGCAGCTTCTTTTTAAGGATTGCTCCTCCGGAAGGAGCGTATAAACATAACGATTTACATCTGCGAGTCAATATCCCACCAGACGAGCCTGAAAACGCACATTCCCATCTGATAGCGATGATGCTGGGAAATAGTGAGGTATTAGTTGTTCATAATGGAGAATTAGTTCTTGGGCGTTACCAGTCTATTCTATTGCTAGAAATGGATGGACCACGAGAACGTACATTAGCGATACAGGTATTTGGCAATAAATAAGATGAAATTTACAGGAATTTGCTTCGATAAGTAAGATTGTCAATGGATGACATTGCTCCTCAGAGTTACTCTGGCGGTTCAGATTACTATTTTCAAGCATCCTCACTAACTCTGCAACAGAACTTAGTCGTATGGAATTTCGGCTCACTGAGCATACTTAGCATAAGCGCAGCAAAGACATCTCCTATAATTTCACATCTCGGATAATCAACGCCTCAAACCTAGTAAGACAGACTAGCGAGGTTATCCAAAACCCATAATTTTCTCTTGTTCAAGATCCCAAAACATTATTGAATCGTTTTGACTTCTCAAGATTAGTTTTCGGTCCTGCGTGAGTTTAGCGATCGCAACACAGTCAATTCCGCGATCACAAAATTTGGCTGTAACTTGATCTTCAAACTCAGGGGAAACAGCCAACAGGTAACCAAAACTAGGAAAAGCACTCAACCATTTTTCCAAATCGACTCCTGGCGGGCGAGGAATTTTGTCTAAATCAAGTACGGCTCCGCAGCCAGAAGACTCTAACAGCATCAACAGCGTCCCAATAATCCCGGCATTACTGATATCTTTCCCTGCACAACAAAATCCTTGCTTGGCAATGCCTTTAAAGATGGATAGGTTGGCTTGCAATACTTTGGGATCAACGTTAGTAGCCGCATTCCAAAAGGGGAAGGGGTCACGCCACTCTCCACGCAAATCTACCGCCATCAACAGAGAGTCATCCGGTTGAGCATCAAAACTGGTAATCAGTTGCTGCGCTCGTCCTAGGATTGCAACCGCCAAACCTGGCTGCTGGCTCCGAATATTTGTATGCCCCCCGACAATAGGCACTTGATAGGCCTTTGCTGCCGCCTGCATCCCTACCCAAATGGGCTCACTTTCACTTTGCGATCGCGTCCAGAGAATATCAACCACTGCAATTGCTTCCCCGCCCATGGCTGTAATATCGCTGATATTGACCATCACTGCACACCACCCGGCAAACCAAGGATCGGCTGCGACAAAATTGGGCAATAGACCTTCAGCGGCTAACAGTAGATATCCATCACCATCTGGAATTGCGGCACAATCGTCCCCTAGTCGAATCCCATCCGTTGACTGCCCAAGCCTGTTTGCGATCGCTTGCAAATCTCGTTTATGGGCCAGACTAACGGCTGCCCGGAGTTTAGGCGCTAAATCCGACAGCACAAGGATTGACCTCTAAGGGGATTCGAGTGGGCCGAACGTCGAGAATCGGTGGATAATGGTCGAGATCTGCCTGCATCAAATGATGAGGACGATCGCAGATTGTGAGTTCTTTCAACGAATCCCAATGGAGCCGCGAAAAAAAGCGGACATTTTGCAACTGTACAGTCGCGAGAAAGGTATGACACCCCCACGCATGGGCGGTAGTGACGGCTTTATAAATTAAGCCTTGTCCAACTCGTCCGCGACGACGATAGTCTCGATGAACCCCAAGGCGCCCACCGTACCAAAGACCGGACTCGGTTTCATAAATACGCACCACCCCAATGACTTGACCCACTTCATCAACGGCAACAATCGGATAAGCATGACCATCAATTTCGTCGCGCTCTGACTCTGGGAACAGGCCCTGCTCTTCGCAAAAGATATCGTGTCGTAAGTCAAAATAAGCCTGAATTTCTTTGGTATTCGTTGCCAAACAATAGCGATACGTGACTTTCCTCATCAACTATCTCCGTTACTAATCTTGCCGCTCAACTTATGCTCAACCCAGATCAGCTCTCATCAAATCTATATCGACACTTTGTGCTCAAAGGCAGATAACGCCGAACATGCCCCGCATTTCGCACAGCCCGCTTTTGTGTCGGAGGCAAATAATTCCGCAGACTGAAGTTTTGTTCCGATGCGCTCATAAAGAGTGCGCATAAATTCCGATTTGGGTGGTGATTGTTTGGCAAGAGGCGTCCCCGCCAACGGCACAAACGGCACTAAAAAGGGGTAAACGCCTAAATCGATTAAGCGATCGCACATGCTCACCAACGCGTCAAAACTGTCGCCCAATCCCGCCAATAAATACGTACTCACCTGACCGCGACCAAACACGTTAACTGCCGCCGCAAAGGCCTCCAAATAGTAGCTCACCGGGACTTCTGACTTCCCCGGCATCACTTGCGATCGCACACGGGGCTCAACCGCTTCTAAATGCATACCGAGATTATCCACACCCGCATCCCGCATCCGTTGAAACCACACAAAATCATCCGGCGGTTCACATTGCGCCTGGATCGGAAGGTGGGGAACTTGGGCTTTGACTGCCGCCGCACATCGGGCTAAGTAGGCGGCGCCCCGATCCGTTCGGTTTGGGGTACCGGTTGTCATAATTAGCTGCTTTACCCCATCTAATCTGACCGCGGCTTCGGCGACTTCGGCCAGCTGTTCAGGTGATTTCCGGGCAATGGTGCGACCCGCTGCCAAGGACTGACCAATGGCACAAAACTGACAGGCTTGACCCGGCGTGTCGTAGCGTAAACAGGTCTGCAACAGGGTTGTCGCCAACACATCCCGACTATGTAGTAATGCAATGTGTGAATAAGGAATTCCATCGGCTGTGGTTAATTCATAAAACTTCGGCTGCTGAGGTAATTCCACGTTTGCGATCGCAGCATCATTCCGCAACAACGTGCCTGATTTACCGTCGATTTTGAGCCCAATCGCAGAGTCTGAAGCGCTTTCGGTGTAGACCGGGACCATGACCGTTGTCCCATCGATGGTCATCGCTTTGTGATCAGACGGACCTGCTCCCCCTCGACGCCCTAACGTTTGCCCCTCTGCGGTCAACAGTTGAACCCCTTCAGACTGCAGTTGGACAAGAAGTTGCTGTTTATTCATGGGAGACAAGCGGTGCATCAACAGGTTGGTCAGTGGGGGGGATTCGAGTATTCAAAACCGGTTTCGGCGCAAAGTCAGCCAGCAAACTCAACAGCTCCGGGCGCGCATAATGACCCGCCGCGTCCATCATCCGTTTACGCTTCACAATCAGCGAAAGATCGAGCTCGGCCACCACTAAGCCTTCTCCATCGGGTAAGGGGGACCCCAACACAACCCCTTCCGGACTGATGATGGCGGAATAACAGCCACCACTCAGAACGCCATGAAGCTTTTCGTTGTCGGTAATTTGTTGTTTCTGTTCAGGACTTAACCAGCTCGTTGCGTTAATCACAAAACAGCCAGATTCCAGCGCATGATGTCGCAGCGTAACTTCCATCTGGTCGGTAAAGATTTGTCCGACGAGTGAACCTGGAAACTGCGCGCAGTGGATTTCTTCTCCTTGGGCAATTAAGGCAAACCGCGCTAACGGATTGTAATGCTCCCAACAAGCCAGCGCTCCCAATTGACCGACAGCGGTGGGCACCACCTTCAAGCCCGAGCCATCCCCCTGTCCCCAAACCATGCGCTCATGGAAGGTTGGAGTGATTTTGCGCCGTTTCAAAACTAGCTCACCCGTGACATCAAACACTAACTGGGTATTAAATAGCGATCCGCCATCTCGCTCCGTCACACCTAATACAATCACCATCTGATGTGTTTGAGCGGCTTTTGCGATCGCATCGGTGGTGGCACTAGGAACCACAACCGCTTCTGTATAAAGCTGCATGTGGTCCTTCCCCATCAGAACCGGGGGCTGAATGAAGGAGAAATAGGGGTAATAAGGAATAAGGGTTTCGGGAAATACCATCAACTGCACCCCTTGCGCTGCCCCGTCCGCGATTGCCGCCAATACTTTTTCAGTCGTTTTTTCGCGACTAAATAGAACTGGACTAATTTGGGCGGCGGCGGCCAGAATGGTTGGAGTTTCAGGCATTGGAAAAGAATGCGAAAGGTGATGACTTACGCCTAGAAATGCTTCTAAGCGTAAGAAGACAACGAAAGCCGCACCAACGTCGATCCGCCTCCACGACTTTCTGCAAGCGGGTTTACATGGTCCAAGTATCGAGAATAAAGGCGTTCTCTTTGCGGTGAACTAGGACAATATCCAACACATCCAACGGATTGATCGGCGTGATTCCGGGGATTAATGAGGGCTCGCCGTGACCATATAGCGCTTGGAGTGCAAAGCGGCAGGCATACACTTTCCCCCCTTCTTCCATAAACTTGGCCAGTTGATTATTCATGGCCATATGACCCGGAAACGCTTCGTCCCCGAACTTCGGAAAACCGCGCTGCACGCCCAAGGTAACCCCCGGACCATACAACAGCACAGAGGTTTCAAATCCTTTACGCAATAGCCGGGTGGCTTGCAACAAATTAACGAGTCCAATAGACCCTTCAAAAGCGACGGTGTGGAACGTAACCAGCGCTTTTTCGCCTGGTTCTGCCTGGACATCTGGAAATACCTTCTCTTCGTAATCAACAAAGAAATCACCGGCCTGATGAGCTGGGGCGGTTACTTCAGGCATTT
>JBCDHF010000280.1:0-6463 GCA_038750375.1 Cyanobacteria bacterium P01_H01_bin.15 | reverse complement strand
GGGATCGGGTCGCGCTTTTCTGCTGGGATTTGCCGAATACCGCTTTCCAATCTCACAATTTCAAATTAGTAAATTTCCCGTCAAACTGCGTGGCAACCTATTTTTTGACGCGGGGAGTGATTTAGGTACTAGCGCCGACGTCATCGGAGAACCGGGGATTGCTCGCGACAAAGATGCCACAGGGTTTGGCTATGGCTTGGGATTGGATGCTCAGATTCCAGGCGTCGCCTTATTCCGACTCTCGTTTGGTTTTAACAACGTGGGCGAATTTAGGCTTCTATTCCGCACGGGTGATCGCTTTTAATCGGCTAGTACAGTTAACGTAGCGATCGCATATCGAGTAACCAATAATTCTCTCCAGTCAAGACCGTATGGGTCTTGACTAAACTGGCTAGCGCGGGGCGTTCCCCAGACTTTAAACGCTGCAAAGCTTGTTGCGTGACCGGCTGGTAATCCTCTAGCCAGCCATGCTCAGCTAAATACGCCACCTCAAATGCATTGTGGTTCAGTAACCAAAAATCAATCTGGTAGCGATCACAAAATTCTTGAACGATCTCTAAATCCGGTGAATACTGCGCTGAGATGAGATCTTCGACGCGGGTTTTGAATATCTCGTAGTATCCCAGATGATAAGGAATAGCATATTCCCGGGCAACCAAGACGGGCTGTTGAGCAAAGCTGGGCAGATCATCGGCAATGCGCGACGTAGACGCAACCAAGGAATTTGGGGGCTGGGAACGCAAAAATTCATAAAGTTCGGATTCATGGCCGGAAACATAGTTGGTGAGAGGAAAACCTGAGATCCAGAGCGGATATAATAGGACGCCTCCCAGCAACACGAGGGTGAACATGCCGCCAAGTCCTTTTTGCCATAAACGCTTCCACTGACTGGGCCAGAGCACGTCAAGCAAGCTGGCAAGAAATATCCCTGCGCCCAAACTCATCACCAATCGCAAACTATGCCCCGTGTAGCGAGAGGGTAAATGCAGCCGAAAAAGTAATATATGCGAAATTGCAAAAAGCCCCAAGGACGCCACCACTACTTGAGCGAGAAATATCGCTTTAGGTCTGAGTTTGCCCAGTAGGGGGAGCCGCTTGCGCCACCAAGGTAGAAACAATAAGCCAAACCCGGCGCCATTGGTTACCGGCGTTAAGATGGAGGCCCAGCGGATGCCGCCCCGACCCTCAAACCAAAATCTGATGGCGTCGTCATAAAAAAAGCGGGAGCGCCCGGCTTGGGAGAACTCGATCATTTGTTGCGCTTCAACTTTAGTAACGACCGGTCCAAAGTCATGAGTCCCCAGCACGTAGGGAATCAACACACCTCCGCCAATAAGCAAACTCACTACCGTCCAACGATCGCCCCGCCAACGCAACCGACCTTTTTCCCAACCCCACAGCCGCAATAGCAATACCCCCATTGCCACTAGCATCATTTGGGGATAGAACAAGCCCAGTAACCCCGTTACTAGCACCACTACCGGCGAGCCGCGCAGCAAATAGTAGGCAAATGCCGTGAATAGCGGATAAATAAAGGCCTTGGGGGTGCCGGAAAAAATCGCATCGGTAATCCCCAAAGACTGCGCAAACATAATGGCACCCAGTCCTGCCGCAAGCGCCACGGGGAAGAGTTCCCAAATCACTCCAAATGCCCAAGCCACGCTCAGTAAGTAAAGGGGCAAGATCATGACCTTACTCAACCAAAACGGTGCCACTCCGCACAGACTTCCGAACCAATAGAGCCCGCGATACCCGAAAGGCGCGACAGCCTCAAAATAATCGGCAATTAAATCGCCTCTAAACAGCTCCGGATCTTGGTAGCGTGCCAGCCAAAATAGATGCTGTCGTCCGTCATCAGCCAGGACATAGTCTCCGCCCCACGCCTTTTGCCACGCTAGTACTGCGTAAACCGCCGTCAACCCGAGGCTCAATCCCAGCCAAACACGTCGAGATGAAAATGCGCGATCGCGTAAATTTTTGAAAAAAGAAGAACGAGTCACACAACAGTCTCAAAATAGAGGCGACATCAGGTGATGATCAGCAACGAACTATTAACACAAGCGAAGCCAACGACCCTAGATCGTCATTTAACTAGAACTTGCGTCTCGATAAGTTAGAGCATTGAAGAAAAACTGGGGTAGCGCCAACATCCGTCGCCAGCGCCAAGGTTCTTGATAAAGTCGATACAGCCACTCTAGATTCGCTCGGCACATCCATTGCGGTGCACGCTCTTTGTTACCGCTCCAAATATCAAAACTCCCACCGACCCCAATCCAGATCGCCCCTGGACACAGGTCCCGATTGGCAATAATCCATTCTTCCTGACGCGGGACCCCCATGCCCACCAAAATCAGCAAAGGCTGCTCGGCTTTAATCTGAGCCTGCCAATCCGTCAGATCGATACCTTTGAGGTAGCCATGGTTCTCGATAACCGCTAGTCCTGGCGCGCGGGTCCGCCAGTGATCGGCGGCAGCCGAGGCGATCCCAGGCTTCCCCCCAAAAAAACACACCTTGGCAGAACGTGAACCTAAAGTCGTCAGCAACTGCTCCGCTAATTCAATTCCCGGCATCCGTGGCTGTTTAATTCCCCGAAACCGCAGATAAAGCACGACCCCAGCTCCGTCTGGAATCACTAAATCTGCCTGACCAATAATGTCGGCCAGTTTGCGATCTCGACTGCCCAATAATGCCATCTCCGCGTTAATCGTAACCACATGGCTACCCTGACCGGCACCCCACTGGTGTAGCAACCAACCAACATAGTCGTCACTCAGATGTACCGGTAGCCCCAGCACCGAAGACGTTGCAAATTGTGTCATGGGACCAGCCAAACCTCGAATAATGCTCTCTCGTCAGGCATTGTATCCGCCCGTTTCATCATCGTGAATTCTGTATAGTTTTGCTCAAGATTGAACCCAAATTTTCAGATTGCAACGTCTATGTCCCAATAGTTAACAAATGAGCTACAGTTCTAGACAAACAGTTTCTGAATTTTGACAAAGAGTTCAATGCTGTTGTCAAGATGCTCCGCTTTTTTGCGGTAGGTTATACGCATCTCCGAAGAACACATCTCCAGACGTCGAATATTTCTCGGCTTCAAATATTCGAACATAGGCATATCTAGCTCGCAGGAAATCGCTACAGTGTCAATTCAGCAGGCAAAAACGTACGTTCCAGCTCAAAGCGAAGCGTTCTTTTTACAAAGCGCTTCCGATGCAGAGGATGGAATAGTTCAGTTTCATTTTCACACCGTGGAATATTTGCCTGAATATAATTGCTATTTACTCCCAGAAGATGTTTTTAGCTCTCTCGAAAAAACAGAAGTTCTAAGTTCTCAATTTCCTGCCAACTTACAGTTTAGAATGCAGCGGAAAGAACTTAATTACAAACGTAATCGATTTCTACTGGACCTGCGACCCCTTCATAAGTATTTGGTCCGTTATGCGTTTACGTTAACTAAGCCCCTTGATGGTCAACGTATGCAAATCGATAGTCAGGACCTGCGCTTGATCGACTGCTCTTTGCTGCCAGGAAATCTCTATGAATTTGACCAACCAGGAGAACCTGAACCGTTAACGTTTGGGCGTCGTTCTTCCGCCGTAGGCACCGTCACGCTGCAACAAGGTTCTGGGTCCGAGCGTAACGATAGACACTCTCGCCCATTGGCGGAAGACGAACCACCCACCTCGATTTATGTTGATTTTGAAGGCTAAACAGGACTCATCGCCGCCCCCATCGAAATGCGGCGTTCGCGACTCATCAAACTGTTACAGTTCTTGACAGTCTGACGAAAAGTACTAGTTGACGGTGATAGGATTGCCTCAAAAATCTATGTAAATTAGGCAAGGCTAATAATGACAGAACTTACTGGTCAAACCCCTAAGTTTGGTGGCAGCACAGGCGGTCTCCTGACTCGTGCTCTCGTAGAAGAAAAATACGCTATCACCTGGACTAGCAAAAAGGAACAGGTGTTTGAAATGCCGACAGGTGGGGCTGCTACCATGCTTGAAGGCGAAAACTTACTTTATTTGGCTCGTAAAGAGCACGCCTTGGCTCTTAGCAGGCAATTGCGAACTAAATTCAAGCCGAAGATGGACGATTTTAAAATTTATCGCATCTACCCCTCTGGCGAAACTGAGTTTGTTCATCCTAAAGATGGTGTCTTCTCGGAAAAAGCCAATAAAGGTCGTGCTTACAACGGCAAGAAAGACCGCAATATTGGCAGCAATCCCGACCCTGCAACCTTGAAGTTTTCTGGCAAGGAACCTTACGAGGTTTAGGGCACTAGTTGTCGATAATTGAGTAGTGGCACGCTGGGTCGAGAGTTTAACGCTCATCTCAGAGCAAACGCCATTTTCTGAGGGGTTTTATTAAAGTGATCCCCTTGGGGCATAAAGACTTTTTCCTTCTGTGTCAATGTTGAGCAGTCCCTAGTTTTGGGCAAGCGTTTAGGCTCTCTGAGTCGCGCTCGTTTTTAACTAGGGATTTTAGTTTGTGTAGTAGTGAGTGAATAGACGATGTTTCCAGAGTATGCCGAATTTGAACGGTTAGCCGAGCAGGGTAATTTTGTGCCGGTGTACCGGGAATGGGTGGCGGATTTGGAAACGCCGGTCTCTGCTTGGTACAAAGTTTGTGCAGGACAGCCCTATTGTTTTTTGTTGGAGTCGGTCGAGGGTGGCGAGCAAATCGGCCGCTATAGTTTTCTCGGCTGCGATCCTGCTTGGATTTTGGAAGCCCGTGGTGAGAATACCCAACAAAAATTCCGCGATGGTCACATTGAGGCGTTCTCCGGCAATCCGTTTGAAATCGTTAGAGAGCGTCTGCAGTCGATTCAACCCGTAAATATTCCCGGATTACCTGCAGATTGGGGGGGACTGTTTGGCTTTTGGGGTTATGAATTGATTCAGTGGATTGAGCCGCGGGTTCCGGTCTATCCCATCACGGATGAGGACTTACCCGATGGCGTCTGGTTACAGGTCGATAATTTGGTGGTTTTTGATCAAGTCCAGCGAAAAGTTTGGGCGATCGCATATGCGGACCTCAATCGCTTAAGTGATGACATCGACCTTAAAACTCTTTATCAACAAGCCTGTGATCAAGTCACCAAGTTAGTGCTGAAGTTTCAGCTCCCCTTGCCGGTGGAAGCCAAGCCGTTGGAATGGAATCCGCTTAGTGATCGCGACGCGCACTATACCAGTAATCTTGGCAAGGAAAAGTTTTGTGCCGGGGTTCAGCGCGCCAAGGACCATGTCAAAGCGGGGGATATTTTTCAGGTGGTGTTATCCCAGCGTCTGTCGTCCTCGTTTCAAGGGGAACCGTTTACGCTATACCGGGCACTTCGGACCATTAATCCCTCTCCTTACATGGCTTATTTCCAGTTTGGAGACTGGCAACTGATTGGTTCGAGTCCAGAAGTGATGGTGAAGGCAACCCGCCAGAATGATGCTTTGGAAGCAACATTGCGACCGATTGCGGGCACCCGCAAGCGCGGTCAAACTCCGACTGAAGATCAGACCCTTGCAGACGATCTGCTGGCTGATCCCAAAGAATGCGCCGAGCACGTAATGTTAGTGGACTTAGGGCGAAACGATCTCGGCCGAGTCTGCAAAAAAGGGAGCGTGAAAGTTAATGAATTGATGATCATTGAGCGCTATTCCCATGTCATGCACATTGTCAGTAATGTAGTGGGTGCTTTGGACCGCGATAAATCTGCCTGGGACTTATTGCAAGCCGCCTTTCCCGCTGGGACGGTGAGTGGAGCCCCCAAAATCCGCGCTATGGAAGTCTTGCACGAGCTGGAACCAGAACGACGCGGTCCTTATTCAGGCGCTTATGGTTACTACGATTTTGAAGGGCAGCTCAATAGTGCGATCACAATTCGAACGATGATTGTGCGCCCTGCCAGCGACAATCAACACATAGTTTTTGTGCAGGCAGGAGCTGGACTTGTAGCAGACTCGAATCCAGAAACTGAATACGAAGAAACCCTCAATAAGGCGAGAGGGTTGCTAGAAGCTATTCGGCGATTGAGCTGAACGCAACTAAGTTGGCAGAAAGCTGAAAATAGCGATCGAATCACCTCGATCTTTACTAGTGTGGTCTAGAGTTTGAGCATCTGAGCTAGGGACCGCTTAGGATTAACCGATCTGGCCTTCCCTCTACCTTGTTTAACCCGAATGTTAGGACCTTGCTTACAGGCCTTTTGGCATCCTGTAGTTTCAAGATGAACTTCAATATTTGAGTAGTTCACGGCTTTTAATTCTTGTTTCAAGCGTGACAAAATAGCTTGGCTGCCTCGCTTACGACAAGTTCCTTTACTGCAAACTTGCACTTTACAAACCGGGATTTTCGAAGTGCTTGCTGTCGAATAATGAGCCTCCGTCAGAGTCAACCCCTCTATTCTCCCAATTTCAAATTCGTGAGGCAGGGGAATGACATTGGTTACCTTGAGGCCTTCTTTGGC
>JBCDHF010000279.1:0-6473 GCA_038750375.1 Cyanobacteria bacterium P01_H01_bin.15 | reverse complement strand
CGCCACTTTTATAGAGGAGCGACTGCAATACACTTATCTCGGCATAGGGAATTTCGATGTCCGTAAAATGAAGGATTCATCCTGGACAAGATCAAGTTAAAATACTGAGGGAAAAATTTAAAAAATCATATGAGAGATTTGCCAGGTAACACGTAGAAGAATTAGCTGAAATCTTTGCTAAAAGAGGCTTTCGCTCTTACTAAAACTAAAACCCTTATCTGCTCCTGCTCAGGAGCATTTTAGCGATCTTTACGTCTATTTCCTCACAACTCTGCATATTAACCGTAATTTTAATAAATCCTTTTTTAGCTAGCCGTCTATTGACCCGTAATGAGCGAACCTAATGCCAGTAATAATGTCGAGGCTTTAACTGAGATTATTTTCCAGGTTATGGGCGATGGTATCTGCATTGTTAATAATCATCGAGAAGTCGTCAAGTATAATCCTGCATTTATTTCATTGTGGAATATCCCATCGACAGCTATCAATACGCCAAATGAGAAAAGTCTATTTGATTTTTTACTCTCGCAACTTTGTGAACCTCAGGTATTAATTGATCAGCTCTGCAGAATATCGAGGTTGCCTAGGGCAAGCCAGTTGGTCTCGCTTCAGCTGAGAGACGGCCGTATTTTTGAGTTGTCATCAACACCAATTACGCTCAATGAGCAACTAGAAACGAGCATTTGGCATTTTCGTGATATTACAAAGACAGAAATTGTAAAACAAAGCTTGACTGAAAAAATTGCGCTTCAAGACATAATTTTTGATCATCTGCCAGATTTGATTTGGTTCAAAGATCCAGCAGAGAACTATCTAACCTGTAATCAGCGCTATGCAAACTATTTAGGAGTCTCGGTAGATGAACTACGTGACAAGACCGACGACAATGTGGTTGACTACGAATTCTATCACCGATTGAATATTGCATTTAAACAAGCCCTTTCGACCGCTCGTCCCGCCACTCATCAGACGCAGAGCAAATTTGCTGCCGACGGACATCGGAAAGTTATCGAAACAACCGCCACCCCAATTTATGATGACACCCAAAACCTATTAGGGGTTTTGGGTATTGCCCGAGATATCACTGAGCACCACCAGACAGAAGAAGAACTTAAACAGGTTAAAGAACGTTTGCGTTTTGCAATGCGTGGGGGCAATGACGGTCTCTGGGATTGGGACCTGGAGACAAATGAAGTCTACTATTCACCGTTCTGGAAGAGCATGTTGGGATATGCAGACGGCGAATTGAGTAATCATTTGGATACTTGGAAACGCCTCATACATCCGGACGAGTGTGAGCGTGTGTTTAGCCAAGTGCGTGATTATATTACCGGCAAAACGACTGCTTTTGAAAGTGAAATTCGGATGCGTCACAAAAAAGGGCATGAGGTCATTGTTCTTTCAAGAGCGTTTATTTTTTATTCACCTCTGGACCGGAAAGCAGCTCGATTAGTAGGGACACAAATCGATATTACGGCCCATAAGCGCTCACAAATCTTCAACGACAATAATGCTCAAGTTTTAAAAATGATTGCTACGGGGAAACCCGCACCTGAAATCTATAACAAGATTGCGTTGATGTATGAGGAGCGTCATCCAGGGATGCACTGCTCCATGTTGGAATTGAAGAATGGAACATTGTTTCATGGCGGGGCGCCAAGCCTACCTCCGGAATACTGCCAGGCAGTTCATGGACTCAGGCATGGACCTAATGTCGGTTCTTGTGGGACGTCTACTTACACTGGGAAGCGGGTCCTGGTGAAAGATATTGCTACTGATCCTAAATGGTCAAAAATCAAGGAGTTTGCCTTGCCTCACGGCTTGCGCTCCTGTTGGTCTGAGCCGATCAAGAGCTCTTCAGGCAAAATTTTAGGTGCCTTTGGTATGTACTATTGTCATCCCGCATTGCCGAATCGAGATGAGTTAAATGATCTGGTTTCCGCCGCGAGATTGGCAGGCATTGTGATGGAGCGAGATCAGACCCAAAAGCGAATTCAGTCTTTGGCTTATACTGACGAGCTAACGGGATTAGCCAGTCGTGCTTACTTCTACCAAATATTGGAAGAAGCCATTGCGAGCTATCATCAAACGCAGCATTGCTTTAGTTTGCTCTATCTAGATTTAGATGACTTTAAAGGTGTCAACGATAGCCTCGGTCATGATGCGGGCGATTTATTATTGCGAGAAGTTGCTAGGCGCCTGCAATCAGCGAGCCGAGAATCAGATTTTGTTGCACGTCTCAGTGGGGATGAGTTTTGTATTTTAGTTCAGGATATTGAGGAAGAGTCGGCGGTGCTTCGGATTGCTCAGCGATATCTGAAGATGTTGTCAAAACCAGTTGAGTTGATTACTCGTAAGGTGATTCCAGCTTGCAGCATTGGAATTGCCCATTATCCAGAAGATGGACAAGATCTCTCAACTCTTTTTAAAGCGGCGGATACGTCTCTCTATGCAGCCAAGGAACAAGGCAAAAATCAATATGCAGTCTACAAGCCGGAATTAACCCGTCAAGCAGAGCATCGTTTCCGGATTGAACAAAGCTTACGAGAAGCAGTAGAGCGACAAGAGCTGTCGCTAGTTTATCAACCACAGATTCGGCTTGATACCGGGTCAATTATCGCTGTTGAAGCCTTATCTCGTTGGCATCACCCCCAGCTTGGGTGGATTTCGCCTATTGAGTTTATTGCAACGGCAGAACGGATTGGGATGATTAAGCAGCTGACTGAGCGGGCTATATTTTCAGCCTGTCATCAGGCAGTTGCGTGGAAAAAAGCCGGTCTACCCTCCCTGCGTATGGCGGTGAATATTTCGCCAATTCATTTTCTTGATGATGATTTTGTCTTGTTTATCCAGCGAGTTATTGATGAGACTGGGATCCTTCCCTGTGAGCTGGAGCTGGAAGTCACTGAAAGTGTGGTGCAGACCGACCCACAAAATCTAAATATTTTCCGAAGGCTAAAAGAAATTGGTGTTCTGTTGTCTATTGATGATTTTGGAACAGGTTATTCATCTTTTGCATCTCTGAAGCATGTGACTATTGACTACCTCAAAATTGATAAGTATTTTATTGATGATATGATGCAAGACTCTAAATCTCAAATTTTGATTGCGTCAATAATTGAGATGGGTCATAATTTGGGTCACCGTATCATTGCAGAGGGTGTTGAGACGTCAGCACAATGTCGTTTGCTACAAACTCTAGGCTGTGACACGGCTCAGGGATATCTCTTCAGCAAGCCGGTTTCGGGGGGGCAAATCTACGATTTACTGAATGCGGTCAGTTTCGACTTCAGTTATAGCAGTTAAGAGATGGTCTAGTTTATTGGTAGATTTATCAGGACAGTGAATTGATCAATCGGTCTCTCTGAAAAATTGTGATAATTCAAGATGCTTTTTCTATTGTTCACTGAGCTCGTGGGATTTGGGGCGCATTCAGAATGTCAGCTTCAGTCCTCAGTCGCAGCGACGATCAGGAATTGAGTTCTCCCCAGATTCGTTCGATCTTGGCGTGGTGATTCGCCTGCCATCCCGTTAGGGTCGTTTTTTCGTCACGTTCTGCGCATTGCTGAGCGCGTAGCCAGATGTCTTCTTTTTGATTTGAGGGGATGATGGCAATTCCTTCTTCGTCAGCAATTACGATATCACCGGGGTTCACCGCGACACCGCCACAGGCAATAGGTTGATTGAGGGTGCCTAGCGCCTTCTTTTTGCCGGGAACGGGAGAGACGCCTCGGGCAAAGACGGGGAATTTTGCTTCGCGGACTTCTGCCACATCTCGAATCACGCCATCGATGACGAATCCTGCAATGCCGCGTTTTTGGGCGGTGGCACAGACGTTTCCGCCGGAGAGAGCATACCGGAGATCGCCTGCTTGGGCGACAATCACGGCGCCAGGCTCAGCTCGGTAGAGGGCGACATGGAGCATGAAGTTATCGCCGGGGGGACAGCTCACTGTGTAGGCGGGTCCGGCAATGCGAGGGATGCACGGCCACATTTCCCGGATGCCAAAGTCGAGGAATTGCTCGCGTCCTAAGCCTGTGTCGGCATAGGTGGTGGGGGAAAACTGGGAGAATTTGGCGAAATCATTCATGATGATAATTACGCATACAGTTGAGGTGTCAATAGCCTATTAATTCTGGCGATTTATGCAGGTCCAAACCGATAACGACTGTATCCATATCCTCATGAACCAGCGTTCTTTTTCAACTGCGATCGCAAACTATGAAACGGCGCTCAATGACCTGTCCTTATTAAAGAGTACGACACCTCGT
The DNA here is from genome assembly GCA_038750375.1 of Cyanobacteria bacterium P01_H01_bin.15. Taxonomy (GTDB): domain Bacteria; phylum Cyanobacteriota; class Cyanobacteriia; order Cyanobacteriales; family JAAUTE01; genus JAAUTE01. The sequence continues at coordinate 2,202 of JBCDHF010000279.1, read as the reverse complement.
ACCAAGAAGCAGGCAGTGGGTTTAGCGGTTTTAAACGCCCGTGATTTGTTGGCAGATTTATTAAGAGAATATCCCCCGTTATCGCCTCAAGAGCAGCAAGATTTATTACGACTAGACGACAAGCTGCGATCGCATGCAGAAAAACTGGTGAAAGCGCTGGATTTGGAAACCTATCGCCGGAGTTTTCCGATTAGTGAACAGGCTTGGTGGTGGCATTTAGAAACGACTTGGGTGCATAGTTGGAATCGTTGGGATTGGCTGTGGAAATTCGGCCGCGTGGGGTTCACGGCGGGGAATCTTGCACTTTTGGCCGACTTTATTACCCGGTTCTTTGCCAGTGGTGCAGGGCTATTGGGCGCGGTTGCGGTGGTGGTGCCAGGGACACTAACCTTGCTGCAAGCGGATAGCGAAGTCAATCGACGGGGAGAAGCACGTACGAATCAACTACTCAAATCCCTAAAAATTCCGACCTACTGCTGGGAAGAAGTCAAATTCGGCGGGACCTTTCTACTCTTTTGCGGAGTACTGGGTCTCTGGCATTTTGGTCCGACTGCTTTATCTCGGTTCTATAGAGTGCTTGGCTGGAATCAATTTCTCAATGAAGAATTTGCGATCGCAGAAAAAAATTTAACTCGTGCGATCGCGTTTAATCCTGAAAATATTCGTGCCCATTACAACTTGGGAGTAGTTTACGAAGAGCTGGGCAATGTCGAAGGCGCGCAAGCCCAGTACCAAGTTGCCGGTATTAGCGGTTGGAACTCGGCCAATATTAATTTGAGTCGATTGCTCATTCAGGAAGGTCAGCCGGATGAAGCTGCGCAACTACTCGTTCAGAATGCAGCTCAAATTGAAGCGGACCCAACCTTATCAATCTCGGATCAATACGATTTCTGGACCTATTTGGGTTGGGCGCGATTAAAGCAAGATCGATTTACCGAAGCAGAAGAAGCATTTGCCCAAGCGCTAGATTTAACAGAAGTACCAGAGGCCGAGAGCGAAATTCCTAATCTGGCTACCGTCCACTGCTTACTGGCTCAAACCTTGGAACAACAAGAAAATCCCCAAGCCATCGATCAATGGCGTCAGTGTCAGGCGTTGGGCAACGTCGAAAACTGGCGTGAAGACAAATGGGTCGGACAAGCTTGCCAGCGACTAGCCAAAACCGAGGAGCCTTGTGAATAGCGGGGCGAACAAGAAGATATTTTTGTGATCGCAAACTCATTTTCAGTCGTTGATGCTGGTGCCACTGATAACTTATCAACCCGGAAAATACGGTACTGTCAAATGATGAATTCGCTGTTCAGCATATTCAGCTATTTACAGAGGAATCATTCCTATTTTTAAGGGCTAATACAAGTATGAATCATGTGATCTCATCTTATTCCTGTACTTTTTTGACTATCTCAAAAGGGAGGGCTAGGATCTCGTGAAGTATGCCCTTCTGAAATTTTCCCTAAACGACTCATGGTTACTGGTCAGATTTTTAACGACATCGCAAGTTTCGATGGGCTTCCAGGAAGCTTACTCTATTGGCGAGATAACTTTGACGCTATTTTCGACCTGGGGACCCTACCTCAGCCGGGAGATACCGTCATTATTGACAGTAATTTGGTCGCAACCCAAAACACTATTGGCAGGAACGCAATCCTAGCCGATGTTCGTGAAACCTTTCTCCAAGGACTCAATATTGAAGTGCGATCCGGTGGAACCTTACATGTAGGAAGACCGGAAAGAGCGCTGTATGTCAACTTTAACGATTTATTTTTAAATACCACGATCTATTTGAAGGGTGGAGATTTGATTCTTCACTATAGTGCCGACCGTACCGATCAGGACTCTCGTGGCACCTTAGTTGTGCAAGAGGATTCTTATTTACAAGCTCTAAGCGATTTCAATATTATTCGTTTCGATAGCCTGCAATTCATCGCGGAAGAGCCGGTTGTCTTGGAATATGCAGGCACTTACGGTCCGGCAACAGCCAAATTTAATACTTATCTCTTCAGAGAAGTGATCGTTCAACAGGACGCCATCCTTCGCAACTTGGGTAACCCACAAAGTGAAAGGCGTAGCGCATTTTATTGGCATTTTCAAAATCTTAGTATTCCAGAAGATAAGACACTCACCATTGAAGAAGGCCCTCAGCGGGAAAATAATTTACAGCGAGATACTCAACTGATTTTGAGTAATTCTAATCCTCAATGG
>JBCDHF010000278.1:0-6520 GCA_038750375.1 Cyanobacteria bacterium P01_H01_bin.15 | reverse complement strand
AATTACCCATGTGGAGGAGGAGTAACCAGGCTCTGGAGTCAACTCGAATAGAACACCGCGGCGTTTGAGCGAATTTACGACTCTTTGATTGAGGAAACGATCTCCCATGCGATGCTCGGTGCAATCCCGAGCAAACACTTTTCTAAAAGTAGAAAATGACATATCCAGACAGTGCTCAGTCCATTTTCGACTCCCAAAGTCATTAAAATAATATCCTTTCTTGTGCCAGCGCCAGGAATGGGTGTGAAGCCCGACTGTATCTCCCTGTGCTGTAAATTCTTCCAAGAAATTCCCGTACCGATGATTAATCCAATCTGGGCGGCCATAGGACTTCTCGATTTGTGGATCCATCCGTAAAAACCAACTAAACTGAACTTTAGAGCCGGTTGCATCTTCCAGTCGGGGACGAAATTCTGTCAGTAGTCGTACTGTCTGTTCAAATCCATGCCAAGGCTCTTGAGTGTGTTCGGCGACAAGTCTAGGGTCAGGCTCAACATCTATGCTGAAGATGAATGGTCTTTTCTGCATTATTAGGATTTCCAATAAATAGCAACTATTTCAAGACCCTGTCGGTTTGGAATTTTTTATCCATCGCCATGTACTAACTGTTAACAAGGACTTTTGATAGTTTAATTTTGATTAAATTTAGCTCAATCTAGCAAATATAGCTGTGCCTAATGATGTACTTTTTAAAGTCCTGTGGACTCCTGTTTCACAGAGTTAATATTGGTGAAGAGAGCCTCAAAAAACCTAACAATTAGAACTTGTCAATTTCAGGTGGGATAGTCTGGCGGTGTACGGATTGTGTCTACTGCAAAGCCTGTTTAGTTTTGACAGTTGCGGAGACGTTGCCAGAACAGGGAAATTCCGCAGCAATGGGAACTGCAATTTTTGAGGGGGGCATGCCAGATCAAATTCACATTGAGTCACTCAAAATCGGATCTGTCCTTAGCGATCTGACAAAGGCTATAGAAAATAATTTAGTCTCATTCCATCCCGGAAAGTTCTCGATAAGCTAAACGAAGCTCATTTACCCTGACGACAAATTCCCATGGCGCAAACTCCGGCGACCGACGCCAAACCGCTGCTAATTCTCATTGACGGTCATTCTCTGGCTTTCCGGGCTTATTATGCCTTTTCTACCTCTCGCCGGGGAGCGCTGCGCAATTCGGCTGGAGTGCCCACGAGCGTTTGTTTTGGGTTTCTGAATTCTCTATTTCAGATCGTTGAATCCTATCAGCCCGACCGCCTTGCGATCGCATTTGATTTAGGAATACCCACTTTTCGTCACGAGGCAGATCCGGGATATAAAGCAGGGCGGGCGGAAACACCGGAGGATTTTATTCCGGATATTGAAAATTTACAGACGTTGCTAGAGGCGCTGAAAATTACGATTGCCACCTCACCCGGGTATGAGGCTGACGACGTGCTGGGAACGTTAGCGACGCGGGCGAATTCTGGAGGCTATCGCGTAAAAATCCTCAGCGGCGATCGCGATTTATTTCAACTCGTGGACGAGGCAGGCGAAATTAGCATTTTGTATCCCAGTCCAGGAGCGATGAAGGCGGCCGATGCGAAAGGCTATACCGATTTTGATGCATTGGGTGTTGCGGATAAGTTGGGAGTGCGTCCGGATCAGGTGGTGGACTATAAGGCGCTGTGTGGAGATAAGTCCGATAACATTCCGGGAGTACGAGGGATTGGCGAAAAAACGGCGGTCAAGCTGTTGGCGGAATACGACACGCTAGAGAATGTTTATAACAATGTAGAAGCGATTAAAGGTGCCATCGGTAAGAAGTTAATCGAGGGCAAAGAAGACGCCAAACATTCTCGATTTTTAGCGCAGATAGAATTGGAAGCGCCCATTACGGTGACCGTCGATGATTGCGTGATGGAGGGATTCAACCGTGATCGCGTACGGCAAATTTTAGAAGAACTCGAACTAAGAACCTTCTTAGCGCGGCTGGATCAGCTGCAAGTGTCGCTCGGTGGAACGGTGGAAGCGCCACCGAAAGAGACGACGAACGTTAGCGCGAATGGGCAGTTCACATTATTTGCCGAGGAAAAAGCGCCGGAATTACCAGTCCCTCAATTAGAAACCTATGATATTCAGCCGCGTATTATTGATACTCCCGAAAAGCTCACCGAGCTAGTTGAGTTGCTTCAAACATTCCAAGATCCACAGAATCCAGTGGCGTGGGATACGGAGACAACGGGGTTGAATCCGCGAGATATCGAGCTGGTTGGTTTGGGGTGCTGCTGGGGAACTGAACCGGATGCGATCGCATATATTCCGACGTTTCATACGGAAGGCGATTTTTTACAGAAAGCTGAGGTCCTGAAAGCACTCCAGCCAATTTTAGAGAGTGCGGACTATCCCAAGACCTTGCAGAATGCCAAGTTTGATCGGGTCGTGTTGCAGCATCAGGGCATTAAGCTAGCGGGAGTTACGTTTGATACGATGCTGGCGAGCTATTTGTTGCGACCGGAGCGGAGTCATAAGTTAGAGGAGCTAGCAACTCAGTATTTGGGTAATGTGCGATCGCTTAGCTATAAAGATCTGGGGATTCCAAAAGGGAAGACCATTGCGGATCTAGAAATTGAGAAAGTGGCGGTGTACTGCGGCTTAGATTGTTACGTGACTTATGCATTGGCACAGGTGTTGCAGGTCGAGGTTGAGCAATATACTGAGATCAAGGGATTGCTGTATGACGTGGAGCAACCGTTGGAGCCAATTTTGGCGACAATGGAAGATGATGGCATTTTAATAGATGTTGAATATTTAAAAACTTTTTCGCAGCAGCTCGGGGAGGATTTAGATCGCATTGAAACCGGGGCGTATGAGGATGCCGGGGAAACGTTTAATTTAGCCTCGCCCAAGCAGCTCGGGGTGATTTTGTTTGATAAGTTGGGGTTGGACACGAAAAAGTCCCGAAAAACGAAGTCCGGCTTCTCGACGGATCAGGCGACTTTAGAAAAGTTGCGGGATGATCATCCATTGGTCAGTAAGATTCTCGAATATCGGACGTTGGCAAAGCTCAAATCGACCTATGTGGACGCATTACCAGCGTTGGTGCATCCTGCGACAGGGCGGGTGCATACGAATTTCAATCAGGCAGTTACAACAACGGGGCGTTTATCGTCATCGGACCCGAATTTGCAGAATATTCCGATTCGTACCGATTTCTCGCGGAAGATCCGGCAAGCATTTTTGCCGCAGCCCGGTTGGCAGTTAGTGTCGGTGGATTATTCACAGATCGAGTTACGCATTTTGACTCATTTTTCGCAGCAGCCGGTGTTGATGGAGGCGTATCAAACTGGGGAAGATGTGCATAGCGTCACGGCAAAATTGATTTTTGATAAGGAGACGATTACGTCGGAAGAACGACGGCTCGGGAAGATCATCAATTTTGGGGTGATTTATGGCATGGGGGCACAGCGGTTTGCGCGCGAAGCGGGGGTGAGTTCTGCGGAAGGGAAAGAGTTTATCCAGAAGTATCGCGATCGCTATGCAGAGGTGTTTGATTATTTGGATTTGTCGAAGCAGACGGCGGTGGCGCAGGGATATGTGACGACGCTTTTAGGGCGACGACGGTATTTTGAGTTTGGCAGTCGAGATTTGAAGCGCTTACAGGGGCAAGATCCGCAATATATTAATCTCGATGCGGTGAAGATGAGTTATATCGACTCTCAGTCTTTGCGCGCTGCGGCGAATGCACCGATTCAAGGATCGAGTGCGGATATTATTAAAGTGGCGATGGTGCAGTTAGACGAGATCTTGAAAGGCTTTCAAGCGCGGATGTTATTGCAGGTCCATGATGAACTTGTGTTTGAAGTTCCGCCGGAAGAATGGACTGAGTTGAAACCGCTGATTGTGAAAACAATGCAGGAAGCTGTTTCACTTTCTATTCCGCTGGTTGTCGATGTTAATGTCGGTCAAAATTGGATGGAGGCCAAATAAGAAATGGGGAGGTCGCTCGATGGCTCATTTGATGGCCCAGATTTGTTAGGTTGTTTAAGTACAATTGTTCATTTGGTTTAATCGATAGTGCTTTCTGGTATAAGCAATTAGCCTTTTCACTTCTCCCTCGCTTTTCAAGGGAGCAGCCCCGATTATTCCAGGCTTCATGGAAGTTGGGTTTAATTTCGATGGTTTTGTCATAACTTGCGATCGCAAACGACGGCATTTTCCAAACAGGCATTCAATAATGCACAGCTAACCAGATAGTTTCGGGGTTTGTGCTGGTATTGGTGACCTTATGTTTTTCATGAGGTTCAATCAGTAAGTAATCACCTTCGTTAAGACCCACTACCGAGCCATTTTCAAAGGATATTTCCGCAGCACCCTTTAGCACGATGACCCACTCACTCTGGTCTTGATCGTACCAGCCGGTCTCAGGCGAACTGTGCCCCTTTGAGATAATACGCTCTATTTTGACTCCGTTCTTCTGAGCTAATAATTCAAAGACTTCATTCGAGATATCAGAGGGTATTTTCTCGAATATATTGCCATGGGTCATGACTTTACCTGATTGAGAGTAAACACAATGCTGAAAGTTGGCGGCGGCGGTAAATTTTGTTCACGATAGGTCAAGTCCATAATTTTTAGCTGATTGCAAGGGGACGTCTGGAAGATGATGGAGCAGCTCGTCCCATGTCGAATGAGCTTCTAGGGCTTTAACGACAATCGAAAGCGGCTCAGGCAGAATTGTCTGAAAATCTGCCTCTTCTGAAAATTGCAGCTTAAACGCTAACCGTTCCTGCGGAGGGGAAAATTGGGCATCAACGCCTGCTTTATTCCCTCTTGGATCGACGCGATACCATCCCACCTCAGGTAAATAGATGGCGTTTAAGCCATGCAGGCTATATGGAGCACCTTGATCATCGACGCTCAATCGCTGATAACAAAACCCGGCGGGAATCTGATTTGCCCGGAGTAATGCCGCATACAAATGGCTCTTCGCATAGCAATAGCCTGTTTTGTGTTTCAAGACATCAGACGCGCGACAAGTCACCGGGTTCATCTGATAATCAAAGCTATGACGAATTTCATCCCGCACCCATTCAAAACTCGCTTTTGCTATCGCAGTTGAGGTTTCACATCCACTGGCAATTTGTTTCGCAAGCTGGAGAATTTCAGGGTGCTGCCAATTAATAATGTTAGTGGTGCTTAAATAGTCTTCCATCCAAACAGCGATAATTAGGGCACATCAATTCTAAGCAAGAAATCGGGAAATCAAGGTATTTTCATCATCTAGTAACCAAGCCAGGGGATGCAAGCCATTATGCAAGTATTTGAATTTTTCTCACATTTAATAGCTCCGTGTCTTGAGGCACCTGAAAAAGCTGAGTGACCTGCATGAATACTTCTTTCGTATCGAACGCAGCGCGCTCTGGTTGTTCTTGTCGTCTTTTGGCTAGATGTTTCAAACAAATCTCATCGCTAGCTTCGAGATATATCATTTCATGGGCGGATTGGACTTCAGTACACAATCCTATAAACCATTTTCTTTGTGAAGTCGTATTTGCAGGGAAATCCATTACGACATTCGTTCCGGTATGGAGAATGTCCTTCACTAAGTTTTTAACCAGAGGTCGAATTTGACGGGAATGCTTGATGTAGTCGTCAAAGTTTTTTATCTGATTTGGATAGATCTGCGATAGCCAAAGATCTTCGGAGAGTAAAACAGCGTTCTTTTTCTCAGCTTCTTTGAGCGAATACGTGGTTTTTCCTGCGCCCATTTTGCCGCAGAAGAAAGTTAATGTTCCTCTTGAATTCATCGCTATCGACAAGCTCATACAAATACGAACGACCTTTGATCTGGGTAAGGGTGAAGCAACGCCTAATCACACAAAACCCTACAAATAAGAGGCGCAATGCAAGTTTGGTAGAGTCTTTTCTAAAGCATCCATCTTTGAGATAGTCGCAGACCTGACTCAGTCTAGCCATGTCACAGATTAGCCTTGAGCCTCAAAATCATCCTCACGCAACTTCGTCGTTCCATCAGACTGCAAGACCCAAAGCTCTTTATAGATAACCCCTTGTGCTTTGTTCATTTTCCAGCGAGATTGCAAGATGGCACTTTTTTCGTCAATAATCTCTATGCTTGGTTCAATATAATCAACATCTGAAAAGCCGTCTTCGATTAGCTTTTGCCAAAAGCTTTGGATTTCGTCTGAGCCGGAGAAAGTACCAAAGGGACGAGCATGCATCACGGCACCGCCTTCATATTGTGCAGCGCAAGTTTCCGCATCTCCTGCGTTAAATGCATTTTTCCATCGGTTACTTGCTGCTTCAACGGCTATTAGGACCTCAACTTTTTGGTTCTCTGGCAGCATGATTTCTCCAATAAATAAATTTGCTCATCAAGACCAAAAGTTAGAACTCAGCGGGAATTGTAGGTTCTACTTCAGGTCCATAACCATGCTATCGCCTGTCTCCGCAATTTTATAATGGAAGATGTGCTGATATAGCAAAAATTTTTAGTGATTTTCGAGATCTTACACTATTCAAAAATTT
>JBCDHF010000277.1:0-6533 GCA_038750375.1 Cyanobacteria bacterium P01_H01_bin.15 | reverse complement strand
GGATTTTTTTGTTTGCGATCGCAGTCAGTCATTTGCCAGGTTGCAATGCGCCAAGTACCAATGCAGACATTGAAAAAGCACAAGAGGTCCGGCCTGAAGATGCCCGAGAAAAACCCATTATTTTTACAACGAACTACCCTCTCACTTATTTTGCTGAACGGATTACAGATGGTGCCGTGACCATAAATTATCTAGTTCCGCCCAATATTGATTCCTCTTTATGGCGACCGAAACCGACCGATGTTGCACAAATGCAAACAGGAGATTTAATTTTTATCAACGGTGTAACTTATGAAAAATGGCTAGATTTTGTATCTCTTCCCGAATCAAAACTAATTGACACGTCAGTCGTTTTTCAAGAGCAATATCTTGAAATAGAGAACTCACAGACTCATCGTCATGGACCCGAAGGAGAACACACTCATACCGGAACTGTAGCCATAACTTGGTTGAATTTACAGTTTGCGATCGCGCAAGCTGATACTATTCGAGCGGCACTCATGCGTTTGCGCCCGGACTTAGCAGCGACTTTTCAGGAGAATTTTCTGAGTCTAAAGCAAGACTTAGAAGACTTAGACAAGGAATTAGAAACTGCATTGGGACCTTATATCAATCAGCCGTTGCTCGCCCCTTATCCGATGTATGAGTATTTGGCACAACGGTATAATCTCAATCTCAAAAGCGTCTCATGGGAGTGAAATAGAGTTCCTGATGAAGTTGAATGGCAACAATTACAAGCTCTTTTAGACACATATCCTGCTCGATTAATGATTTGGCACATTGCGCCCGACTCAGCAACCGTCGCAAAACTACAGGAGCTGACTATTGAAAGCATCGTCATTTCTACTGCTCGCAATCGCCCTCAACAGGGAGATTTTCTAGAAATAATGCGGACTAATATGGCTCATTTCGATGCCGTCAATATTAACTAAAGAGTAGGTCAGCTAAATTAAGCATCCTATAAAAACCCCGTAAATGCATTGTTTTTCTGGCTTTTATAGCAGCTGCAGCTTTCATAGAAATTCGAACAAAAATTTGACCTTAATAGTAGCGACACCAATTAACCTGGGCGGCACGATGTAACAATGAATGTCGATACACCAACGCCTCAAAATCTTTGCCGTAGCCGCCTCCAATGACGGCTGCAACCGGATATCCCTCGCCCAAACAGGTACTCAACACCAACATTTCCCGACGATATAGTCCGTGATTACTCAATGCAAGCTTCCCCAGGCGGTCACGCGTATGCGTATCAACACCTGCATCAAAAAACACCAAGTCCGGTCGAACCGTTTTCAACAGCGGTGGGAATTTTTCAGCCAGAATTTGCAGATAGCCGTCATCGTCTAGACCTTCTGGTAGGGGAACATCTAGATCGCTCTGCTGTTTGGTGTAGGGAAAGTTATCTTCACAGTGCATGGAAAACGTAAACACCGTCGGATCATCTTTAAAAATCCAGGCCGTTCCGTCCCCTTGATGCACATCCAGATCCACGATCAGCACTTTATTAATAAAGCCTTCTTTCTGTAAGGCTCGAATTGCGATCGCAATATCGTTAAAAATACAAAAACCGGAGCCGTAGCTGGGAAAGGCATGGTGAGTTCCTCCGGCGGTATTGCAAGCACAGCCATATTCCAGAGCCAGACGGGCCGTGAGAATGGTCCCTCCGACAGCGGTACAGGTCCGAGTCACTAAGGACGGACTCCAAGGCAACCCAATCCGCCGCTGAGCTTGCGGGGAAAGAGTGCCCTGGCAATAATCCTGCACATAGTCAGGTGTATGAATCAATTGCAGAATTTTGTCCGTGGGATAATCCGGCGAATGTACGGACACTTGCGTGGCCACCCCATCTTTAAGCAGCAGTTCGTACAGAGCCTTGAACTTGGGCATGGGAAAGCGATGTCCCAGCGGTAATGGCACCACATAGTTGGGATGGTAGACAATAGGCGGGTTCATGCAGACAGCTAATCCCAATCAGTTCGTTTCTTAATGTAAAGAAGTTGGGCAGAGGAAAGCTTGCTTTTTTTGCGATCGCAAATGATTCTGAACTAAAAATATTGAAAATCAGTTTCTACTCACGTGCTTGCGGAGAGGAGTCTTCACCTCTTTGTTCCAGCCAGTCAATCCTGTCTGGGATCGCAAAATGATTTTAGCTAGACGCGAACTGAAGACAGCCTTGTAATCAATCAGTGATCAGATTTTCAAAGACCTGTTGTAGCTCTGCCGTTAGTGTCTCAACTGCTCTCTTGGCTTCACGACGACTTTGTTTGTATTGGGTCCAATAGGCTGATACTGGAATCGGTTCACCTACTTTAATGGTTACCTGTCGAACACCCAAGCGAGGAGGTTGTCCGGAGTCACCACTTTTGATGCGGGCCATCAGCTCCCACATCAGCAAACTAGTTTCAGCAAATCGTTCTACTGTTGGCTTCTGTCTGACATATTGCCCCGTAACAGCAACAACATTTTCGACCAGTCGCATATGCCAAAGTCGGAGAGATGCCTCCTCAGCAATACGATTGGCAAGTCCTTTTTCTAGCGGACTCAATGTTTGAAGTTCTCCTAAATCATCTCGATAAATGCGACTCCAACCGGCTTGTTCTAGACGACGGCACCGATCAATTACGCCACCTTTAGGTGTAATACTAAAAAATTCTTCTGCTACGTTCAAAACCGTATCCAAAAGCGCTTGCAATCTATCCCGAAAAAGAGCATTTTCATCCTGACTGTTGCTCAGGGTTAACTTTAAATTCGGCTCATTGGGAGATTCCGGCTCTGATAAGCTTGCTTTATTAGGCTTGAAAGTTTTCTGATAGAAACGAGCGTAATAGTCTTCGAGAATTTCGACACAGTTCTGACCAAGCCGATAAAGACGCGCATAGCGCAATTTCTCATGGGGTTTGAGGTGAGCTAGCGTCTGATTGGTATTGATTTCAGGGACCACAGCACTCGCTGACTCTAGCTTTAGTGGCGCCATGCCTGCATTCGTTTCCAGCTCGGTCAAGAGTTGATCAATGGCTGCCCAGGGTGGGGTTACATACTGGTAGCGCAGTCCCAACGGCAAGATAATAATGTCCTCTTGCTTGAGGTTTTCAATATCTTCCATAGCCCAAAATCCCAGTTGAGCCACTCCAGGTTCAATGGGGCTCACAATTTCGCTGTGCCCATTGGTCGCGCCCTCCGGTGCCGCCGCAAACGGAAACTTACCTTCTACTAAAAGTTTTCGTGCAGTTTTAAGTGCGACCAGATCCAGCTTTCCCCGCTGAATGGGAACCCCTCCGAGCTGGGAAAAAAGCCACCCGATCCAAGGACCAGCCCACAACGGAATTCCACGATCATAAAGGAAATGACAATGAATGAGTTTAGGCAAGGAAACATGTTGCTGTTGGGCAAATTTTGGCAACAACCGCGAAAATAATTGCAACAACACCAGTGGATCATCAACGCTGGGATGACGAAAGGCGATCAGCAACCGCGTTTTTCCTTGATAGAACTGAGCAAATTGCTCAACTAAGCGCTCAGGATGCTGAACTTGAATCTCTTTAATAGCGCTCTGCCGTTCCAGCCAATAGGGAGACAAAAATTTCATGCTCCTCAGAACCCAAGGATTGAATTCAGGTGGAATAAATTTAAGCGGTGGCTGAACTTGATCGATATGAGCCATAACGATTCCCGCTACGGAAAACTACTCCCCAAATCTATCATCCCTATTTTTCGAGCAACTCGTCCATACTTGTTTTGAATGATATGGCAGCTGCCACTTTCGTAAACGGGTGGCTGAGTGCCAGAACATTTTAAAGTTGGGCACTTCAAAACCAGATATCGCCGTTGAAACCGGGTTATTAAGATGGTGTTCAGAGTGTTTTCAGTGTGACCATCTAAAAGCTGGCGAATGTGTGACATCCAAAACCCTTGCAACGACAGACTGTATAGGTGCTGCAACCGTTGCTCATCCTGGCGGGTATACAGTCGGCAGTTACTTTTAGAGTGCGGGAGCTGTGGTAGCAAACCAAGCGTATGATAATGCCGCACCATGCGAGGGGTCACATCACCGCCCACCACATCCGTCAGTTATTTAATAGTCAGATGCTTTGTCTTCATATCCCTAATGCAATTCAGACCTTGACGTTGACAGCAATGTCAAGGTTTAGACTGAAGATAAGCCTTTATTAGATAGAGTCAGACTGTGGTTTCCAATGCCTTCCCAATCCCCCACCCCTCCAACTTATTCAAGGACTCTCCCGACACCGTTGCAGCGGTCACCTGCGCCATCTTGGTATTGCTGGGGTGGCACTTCCTCAATCTAGGCTGGGTGGGATGGGGGATCTTCACTCTGACGGCGGCTTATGTTATCGGCGGGTTTGACAGTGCTCGCGAAGGTTTAAGCACTCTGGTACAAGAGAAAGAACTGGATGTTGATTTGCTGATGATCGTGGCGGCACTGGGTGCCGCAGGTTTGGGGTTATGGCAGCAGGAATACTACCTAATCTTCGATGGGGCTGTTCTCATCCTCATCTTTGCCATCAGTGGAGCACTTGAAAGTTATGCGATGCAGCACACTGAGCGCAGTATCCAGGGATTGATGGGGTTAACGACAGATACAGCTCGACTCATTCAGCAGGATCGGGAGCAACCCGTTCCCATTACGAGCCTCAAGGTGGGTGATTTCATCTTAGTCAAACCGGGGGAACTAGTGCCCACCGATGGTGTGGTGATGGAAGGCGAGAGTATCCTCAACCAGGCTTCGATTACAGGAGAATCTGTGCCAGTGAGAAAAACTGTTGGGGATGAGGTCTTTGCAGGGACATTGAATGGTCATGGAGCCTTACGGCTGAACATCCATCAACCGCCAGAAAGCAGCTTAATTCAGCGGGTAATCCGTCTGGTTCAGCAAGCTCAGACAGAGGCACCTCCCTCTCAACAATTTATCGAACGGTTTGAGCGAGGCTACGCCAAAGTGATTGTCATAGCAGGGATACTACTGGGCACGCTACCACCCTTCCTGCTGGGGTGGACCTGGGAGGAGACGATTTATCGAGCGCTGATTTTCCTGGTAGTCGCTTCTCCCTGTGCTCTAATGGCCTCGATCATGCCAACTCTACTATCCGGTATTACCAATGGAGCGCGTCGAGGCATCCTGTTTAAGAATGGGTCACAGCTCGAGCAAATTGGGCGAATTCGGGCGATCGCCTTCGATAAAACCGGCACCCTGACCACGGGCAATCTTCAGGTGATGAATGTGCGGGCAGCTCAGTCCGGCTCAACGAAACTCCTACAGGTGGCCGCAGCCTTGGAGAATCTGTCAGAACATCCCATTGGGGAAGCCATTGTGCAGGCGGCTCGTCAGCAAAACCTGACCTGGGAAACAGCCACCTATGGACAGGTCCAGACTGGACAGGGAATCACCGCCAAGCTGGAAGGTCATCGGACCGTGGTCGGCAAAGCTGCCTTTGTTCAAACTCAGGTTCAGAACGTTCCTGGATATTGGCTGGAGCAAAGCAAACAGTGGGAAGCAGAGGGTAACACAGTAGTCTGGGTTGCTCAGGCGGGAGACCTGCTGGGGCTGATTGCGGTGGCTGACATTGTTCGCCCCACTGCTGCCCAAGCTGTGGCTCACCTCAAACAATTGGGTGTTGAGCAAGTAGTCATGCTAACAGGGGATAACCCGCACACCGCCCACAGCATTGCCCAGCAGGTTGGTGTCGATCAAGTCTACGCAGAGTTATTACCCGAAGATAAAGTCGGCGTAATTCACAAGCTCCAGGAGCAGTATCATGCCGTTGCAATGGTCGGAGATGGCATCAATGATGCTCCTGCTTTGGCCCAGGCAACCGTGGGCATTGCCATGGGGAAGGCCGGGAGTGATGTGGCACTTGAAACAGCTGACATTGTGTTGATGGGCGATCGTCTGGAGCGGCTAGAACACGCTATTCGTCTAGGTCGTCGTACTCAAAGCGTAGTGAAACAAAATATCATATTTGCTCTGAGTTTTGTCGTGGCTTTGTTAACCCTAAATTTTGCAGGCAATATCACATTGCCTTTTGGAGTTTTAGGTCATGAAGGTTCCACAGTAATCGTAACTTTGAGCGGATTGAGGTTGTTGAGGGGTTAAATGCCCAACCAGGAGAAACGCCAAAACGATTGAAAAATAGGGTTTAGGGCGCTTCCCTACATGCGGATTAGCCAGCCAACCATAGCAGCCGAAGACTAAGTTAGGACACCATTGAGGACAAGATGTTTTATGCTTTAAGGCTTGACCTGGACAATGTCCTAACTTGCCCCTTGCTTGCGATAGTTACCAGAAGGCAAAATAGCCTAAAAAGATCCCACTTTGAGATTTTAGTGGGCAAAAAAGGGCATTTTCTTGTACCCTTTCAATCTCCAAAGTTGCTTGAGCATGTTCGGGGAGTCCTTCGGTAAGATTACAGCGAGGGCACTTTAGTTTCAGTCTGAGAGTCTCGGGCTTCTCTGTTTCTTTTCTCTATTCTTACATCCCTGAAACCACCCAAAATCAAAAGGGTTTTAAGCGGCCT
>JBCDHF010000276.1:0-6574 GCA_038750375.1 Cyanobacteria bacterium P01_H01_bin.15 | reverse complement strand
CCAGGGTCGTCCGCCACCTCCCTGTTTGGTGGCCACCAACTTCTGTTCCAATCTTTACGATAAGAAGAACAAGGAAACAATGCTACAAGACCTAACCACGAGGGGGGAAGACAATGTGAGAAGAGGACCAACGGGGAGTGGGAACATCACAACAGGACAATAACATTCACGACGTCGCTCACGACTACTTCATTTCGACTTCTTTCTTGGTCTCCCCGGCGGAGGAATCGGCGGTCTCCTTGGCGAGTTCGGCCGGAGCAGAATTTCTCATACCTTGGAAAGGGAGATACTCTTAAAATTGAACCTGACAATGGGCGGCAACTTATTCTTAACAGAATCGAGCCAACGTTTCGGGCGCTAGGAAATACTAGAATCACAAATTTTGATTTCAGGGACGTAATTCCATCCATCTCCTTCAAGAAAGCGTGGATCGACAGGGGTAATTCATTCCTTTATCTTGACCCTGTTTACTTGGGGACATCTCATTCGTACAAAACCGGGAAATGGACAAAGGATGACACTTATGATTGCTTTGAGATAATGAGTAATGAGGGAATCTCCGCTGCCATGAGCGAATTCGCTCATCCGTTTGTTCTAGAACGGGCAAAAAATAGAGGCTTTTTTATTACTGAAATCAAAAACAGGAGAAATATAAAGAATAGGAAAGTAGAAATTTTGGTGACTAACTACTGTCCTCCGGGTAGATTATTCTATTTTGATATTTAACTAAACAGCTCGCCTTTTTTCATCAATCATCAATTCAAATAAATGGAGATAGGGAACAATTTCGATTTCTAGATTATGGTTGGCGTAGATAGATCGTTTTTGCAGTACCTTAATGTGCTTGGCTCCCCGACTCCGTACTAGCCTAAAGTTAAAGTTGCATTCAGGAGCAAGAAAGAGTAGCTGTAGGAACGCCCTGGTGCGCTCGTGTTGTGCTCCCTTCAAATGTCGATACACGTAAGTCTGTACCGCTTCAATACGATGGAGAAATCGGTCTCGGTCTCTGATTAGTGAGACCATTAGATCGGCGATGATGATGTTAACGTTATGACCCGCTTTGTCCTTAGATATCTGAACAGTTTCGTTGAAAAACTTCCCCAATCGAAATTTCCCACCACAAAATATCCAAAGATAGGCCCGGACGACTGCCCAGGGTTCTATCATGACAGGCGTCTGCTTGCGCTTGGCGGCTTGCTGTTGGATTACACTGGCTGTTTTAAAATCTCCCTTGTGGAATAGCGCTATACATCTATAATACTGCAATATGTGCCAGCTAGTCAAATATTTCCCTGCCACTTCAAGCCCTTCCTTAAGCCCGCTTTCTGCCATCTCGTATTTTCCTGCCGCTATTGCTGCTACTGCTCTTAGCTGAATTAAGGCCGACTTTTGACTTGCACCCCTCGCTTGATGTATCGAGTCAGCGCACCGGAGCGCTGCTCTGGCGTAATCTTGATGAGCAAAATCACGAATGACGTGTACCATTGTAGCATAGAATTGAGTTTTTTTGGCCCGAATCGTTATGCTAGATAATGAGTTGCTGAGAGAATCTAATTTAGCTTTTACAGCCGCAGTATATGAAGAGCGACCAGTCAGTGCTGTCCTAACTTCGATGTAGGTAGTTATTACTTGATTATGAATGCTGTTAAGATGGGTAAGTTCTTGTGATGCTTTTGTGAAGTACCGCTGCTGCTTAGGCAAAGTTCCTGATTCGGCAAAGATGATGGCAAGAAGTTCAGCAAGGTGTGCAGCAATGTGAAATAGTTCATGCTTCACAGCATCCTCAAATGTCCGTTTAGAAATTTCGATGCCTGCCCTTTGAGCGCCTTTTCCAATTAGTATAAGTGCCTTTGAGTAATTTGACCTTAGCTCGTTGAGTTCGGAATCCAAATAAATTCCTGAAAGTAAGGCTTTTTTTGTCTGCCGGATCAGCCGATTTACTGCCTGGTTTTCTTCGGCATTATTCTTGAAATAATCTATGTCATCTTTTCCCTTCACCCTCCCACTAAGGATGTCTTCTATCAGCCTTAGCACATTAGCGCTAGGCTTGATTGGTCGATATAATCTTACTATTTCGAGCAGTTCATCCAAATCGTCTGTTTTTGCGGTTTACGTTAGGCTGTAGTTCAGATAGTTGTATTACCACTCTTGGCCTAACATCTAACACACAGGGTTATTTATAGGCTCTGCAGTTGATCCTCTCCCAACTTTGCACCTCTGCTAATTTTATTGCCAACTAAAAATAAATATCATGAAAAATCTCAAGAAAAGTGTTAAAACTCTGACTAAAAGTCAATTGAAAACCGCTAAAGGCGGCCAAACGGAGATCATCATAGTAGAAACAACTATGGATTGATGCTCAGAGTTTTGTGTAATTTGGTCTATTGTTAAGTGGTTTTTACCCCCTTAATCTGTGGCCCTGTTTTCAAATAAAACCCGAATAATCCGCATTTGGATTGTTCGGGTTTTTATATATATTGCTCACCTATAAAGCAACTACCCATATAACAAAAAATTATTCAGAAGAACTCAAACTGGCTTAAATGGCCAGATCGCAACAGATTCAAAGTAGAGGTGAACAAGATCATTTAGCAGCTTGTAAACTAAAAGTTTTATGTCTAAAAGTAAAAAAGTCTTATTTGATGAAAACATCGATAAGACAGAGGTCGAGCTTGTTCTGCGCGATGCGTTCTTGACTCACATAAGCAGTTCTCACTGTCTGGATCGTAAAGAAGCGGCCAGAGTTTGCCGTATATTGTGTGTCTTAATTAGGTCTACACCTTGAACTCTTGGAATATGGTTCTTAATCTATTAATTAAGTGTCTCTTTGTGTTTTCTGCATGGGTGCATTCTGCACCATCTGTATTTGTATGGTTAAACGAAATGTACACAAAAAACGGCGATGTAGATATTAAGTGCCATTCAGCCTTTTGCACCCCTGTTGCTTCAAGATGTGTTTTTAGAATACTTTTCGGCAGCTCTTCAACTAGCAATTCAATTTTACCGGATTCTTCTAACAGCCGCAGGGATTTTATGTAGTGGTCATCTAATAGCTGTCTCTGCCACTTATTGCGAACCGAGTGAAGGGGGTGATCATAGGCTTCAAAGATCACGCTTGTGGTGTATTGTTTCCCCCACCAGCTCCCGTTCTCTTCTTCTCGCTTTAGGATAATTATCCTATCCGCATTAGTTTTTCTAACCAGCTTGTTGAGTATGCTGTAAATTTCGTGGACATGGTCAAGCATCGAAGCATAATACTCCCTGAGTCGTGCCTTGGCTTTTTTCGCTTCAAGAAAGTAATTTATGGTCGTGCCTAATGTTCCTGTACTTATCAGCGTTAGAATAATCTCTGTCATGATATTTTAGTGTTAATACAAAAATCAGGATTTTCCGTTGGCGCAACATCTGTCCATGATCTATACTGACTACTAGCCTCATCAGTAAATAGGCATGAATAAATAAGATTATATACTCGAAGATCAGCTCTAGGTTCAGTGGCAAAGCTTGCTCTTGCGAGCCCCTTAAAATTTTCTCCGTCCATTCCGTGAAGAGCGGCGTGGACTTTTTTAATGGTGCTAAAATGTTGCAGTCCGATCTGCCGGAACTGATCCTGGGCTACGCTGTGTGTGCGCTCGAACACCCGAAAGGCTAACCGGACGGCTATTAGCAACTCTGCTTGCTGCGCAAGCCTGGAAAGATTCTGAAACTGCGGAGCCTGAAAAGAAATCAACGCACACGGCCAGCTCACTGGTGGCTGTTCCTGCTCTAGTTGTCCAAGATCGAAGTCCACCCAACGCAGCTCCGGCACATCGCTAGTGATTTTGTTACTGATTACCTGAAATACTCTGTCCATTATCTAAGTTTTCGATTGAGAAATTGTGCTGCCTTGCGTTGAATTCTTCGTTCCAGTTCGGCAGATTTTCCAACATATTGCCGCTTCGGCATTTGGAAGCCCCTGCCTCGCCCAGCTTTACCTCCTTTGTTATGCACCTTCATATAGGGCAGTGGAAAAACAAAATCTACTTGGCTTCCTCGCCTGCGCCCCGTGGTGGCATGGCGTCTCATCGCTCCGGTTTTTACGAGCAGTGCTCGGCGTCCCCTCGGCCCATCGCTAGCCTTGCGAGGTCGCCAGGGTACAAAAGTTTTGTCCGTGAAGCCTCCTTTTTGGAAGTTTTCCGCATGAAACTGCTCTGCCTCCACTGCAACGATGGTTTGAGCGATCTCTCGCTCCAGTCGGGGCAAGTCTCGCTGAAGGCGGCGGAAAAACTCGTGCGGCTTCATATCTTATCCTTAATAGCACTGAGGACAACTTTGCCTTCAGCTTCAGTAAACTGAAAGTAAAAGGACGTGCCGAGTAGCTCCAGCACATATGTCCAGCCACTCTCGTCCTGCTTTGCAAAACGGAGCTGTGAAGCGGCCATCAAGACCACCGAGAGTAGGTCGTTTTTGAGTGCCGGATCAGGGTGCCCACCTTTCATAATCGCCTCAGCGCCGTCCTTTGTCAGCATGGCTGGCCGCTCTAGTCCAGGAAGCGCGAACTTGCGCCCGTAGAACTGCTGAGCCAGTCCAGCAACCTCACTAGCCTCAAATAGCGCCCGGTAGCGCTCAGCTTGCTCTCCGACTTTTTGCCGTAGCTGCGCATCAAAATAGGAGTGATCGTCGGTGAATGCCAGTCCTGTCTTGCCAGGATTGTTGCGAAAGCCTGCGTCCGGAGCAGGAATATCCTGGCCTTCCCTTGCGGGCTTGTCGGTCTGGGTCACTACGCATCGGCACAGATAGCCGTTTGGAGGCATATGGGTATCCCAGAATGGATGATTGACTGGGTAGATTAGGCCATTCATAGCCGCATGGCCGGGCCTGACTCGCTCGTCTCCTGCCGTCCTGTACTCAAGATTAGGATAGATATGACTTCGCTTTACGATGTCTGCCCACTTGCTTGCGGAGTTAGCGCTAGCCAGGACTGTCTGAAGTTCGGCGTTAAGATAGTTGCGATTGAAGTAGCGCATAACCTTTTCACCTTCCTTCATGTATTGAGCTAGAGAGAGCTGGAGAAACGGACGAAGCTGATCACTCAGCGTTTGCACCTTAGCGGCGGCGAAGTGCGACAGATTGCGTTTGAAGCCTTCCAGAAGCTCGAACTCCTTCCAGTCTCCAGGCTTGGTGAGCTTACGGCCCCAGCCAGCTTCGGCGAACTGTCGCAGCCGACCATAGTATTCTCGGTACATGATATCATCCACGTAAGAGCGGCCCCACTGATCCTGCAAAAATCGCTTAAGGAAGGCCCGTTCTGTAGCCTTTGGAATCTTCACAAAGCGGTTGTTGAAATCTCCATCATTGAGGTTAAGGCAATCTCCGCAATACAGCTCTTTAAGTTTAAGGCTTCTGAGCTTTACTTTTTTTTTTGGATCGTCATCCTCTTTTTGAAAAGATCGTGCTGGCGGATCATCAGCAGTAGGCCGAGGCACCTTATACTTGCCGTACCAGTAGGACTCTGGTATTGGTACAATACCATTGAGCTTGATATCAATCTTGAGCCGCTCGGAAAGACTCATGGTCTCTTCCTCGATAAACGACCACTTACCGCCCGCAACCTTGTAGCCTAGTCGCTCCAGATATGGCGTGAGCTTTTCGTTGAGGATGCGCAGTACAAACTTTCGATCGGCACGGTGAAGCTCGTCCTGTCCAATGGCCTGGACTTTAGATTGAGCGTAACCGCTACTCTTAGCTTCGGTGGTCGTCATAGAATTTCCGAGGATGGTAATCGCAATTTCCTCATTACAGGCTTCTCTCAAATAACGGAAGATATCATTGCCCTGCCCATTAGCAGGAGTTTTGAAATCCAGCTTGGCGTCTTCGGGAGCTACCACAAAGCCAGCAGAGCCAGCTTCTTCAAGTGCCTTCACTAATATCTCCCGGCTTTGCTCGTTGGAGTAGGTCGCCCAGCGAAAAGGCATCCCAAACACTTCGGCGAATTCTGCCCAGTCACCAAAGTTGCCGCGCTTATAGATTACGTACTGGGCTGCCTCCAAGAGCTTCCCAAGGCTCTCATCATCACCCGCCTCAATGCAGTAGCGGATGAACGGCTCTTCGCGAAACCTGTAGCCATCAAGTTCGTGAGCGTGCTGAGTCACAATTCCAAAGCGGGGCTTTACGTGCGCTCGATCCACGAGCTTTGTCCAGCCGCCGCCCTCCCGGCCCGGCCCTGGCCAGTTGAGTTCCACAAGTGAATGGCCGTAGAACTTAGACTCCAATACATTTTTAAGAAACTCCTCGAAGAATGTCTTTTCTGTGAGCGCGACCACCTCGTCGACTTGCTCCTCATCGATTGAAAAAGAAAGATTGCGATTGGTGATCGATACGATCCGCTTATCTACACAAGAGGACAAAAAGCCATCTAGCAAAATATCCTTGTACAGATCGAATAACTTTTTCCTCTGCTGAGAGGTCGACTCAGCGGTTTTCATCGCATTTCTCCACTTTTGGATGTCTTGAGATTCCCTGGAGGCGGGCTTCACATGAACTTGATTGATAATTACCGCATCCTTGTACTTGTCCGAGGGAGAAATCCAGGGTG
>JBCDHF010000275.1:0-6587 GCA_038750375.1 Cyanobacteria bacterium P01_H01_bin.15 | reverse complement strand
TTGACAAACTCTTGCTTGAAAAACTGCCATTGGCTGGCATCGCCCGCGTCTGTGAGGTTTCTGAAAGTTGGTTGCAAAGCTACGTTAATGCTCGCTACGAAGCTGTTCCTCAACAAGTCAATGTTTCGGCCAGAAAAAAGGCCAGTTGACGATTCAATGTGATGAAATGTGGTCGTTCGTCGGTAGTAAATGGAACAAGCTCTGGCTTTGGTTTGCTCTGGATGTGAAGACCCGTGAAATTGTGGGATTGTATGTGGGTGACCGTTCTGAAGTGGGAGCCCAGAAATTATGGGAGTCCTTACCGGCTGTCTATCGTCAATGTGCCGTAGCTTACACGGACTTTTGGCAGTCCTACGGGGCTGTTTTCCCGAGTAAGCGGTACCAACCTGTCGGGAAAGAAACTGGTCAAACCAGTCTCATAGAGCGTTTCAATTGCACGGTGCGTCAGCGGGTTTCTCGACTAGTCCGCAAAACTCTCTCTTTTTCTAAAAAGATAGAAAATCATCTTGGCGCTATTTGGTTGTTTGTGCATCGTTATAATGCATCGTTACATCCCTAGGACTACCAAAAAACCAAAGAATTTGCAGACTATACCAAGATCTTTATTATTTGGTCATAAAGTTACCTTATGATATTTCTCGTATTCAACATAGATCTGACCCGTTGCTATGGCATCTAGAGAGGCACCCTCATCAACGACAGCCCTACCTCTGGAAATTTCTTCCTCCAGGCAATTTCCGAGCTGGCTAGCCCAGGAAGGACTTAGCATTGTATTTTCAACTTATCAAGTTGGCAAAGTGTTTTTTGTTGGTATACGAAAGAATGGCTCATTATCTTTTTTCGAGCGTTCCTTTAATAGAAGTATGGGGCTTTGGGGCGATTGCCAGACGCTTTATTTAAGCTCACTCTATCAAATCTGGCGGTTCGAAAATGCCTTACAAGACGGACAGCTTCACAACGACGAGTATGATTGCTTATACATTCCCCAGGTAGCATACACCACTGGGGATTTAGACGTACATGACGTGGCAGTTGACGATAACGGAAGAGTCATCTTTGCAAATACACTATTTGGCTGCCTAAGCACGACCAGTTTGACCCATAGTCATATCCCAATTTGGAAGCCACCTTTTATTCAGAAATTAGCTCCCGAAGATCGCTGCCACCTTAATGGTTTGGCAATGCAGAATGGGCAGCCTCGGTATGTGACGACGATTGCTCAGAGCGATACGATTGATGGCTGGCGAGATCATCGTCGTGATGGGGGATGTGTAATTGAAGTTCCGAGTGGTGAGATTGTCGCCCAAGGACTATCGATGCCTCATTCCCCAAGAGTGTATAAGGGTCGACTTTGGATACTCAATTCGGGACGGGGGGAATTTGGTTATGTTGACATGCAAACCCAAAAATTTGAACCTGTGTGTTTTTGTGCTGGTTACTTGCGCGGCTTAGCCTTTTATAAAAGCTATGCCTTAGTCGGTCTCTCAAAACCTCGGGGAGAAAAAACATTTTCAGGTCTGCCGCTAAACGATTTACTGCAGGAAAAAAAAGCTGAAGCTCGCTGTGCAATTTATGTAATTGACTTGAATACCGGAAATATTATCCACTGGTTAAGGTTTGAAGGAATTATCAGCGAGCTTTATGATGTGGTCTCCCTCCCAGGGGTACGCCAGCCAATGGCAGTGGGGCTTAAAAGCGATGAGATTCGTTGGACAATGACAATAGGCAACCCACAATGGTTATAGATGTAAGAACAGATACACGCTACTTATACGGGAAAGGAAAGTGGGATGGATTCGGTCTTCATTCACAACCACATATTTCCCTAGAGCGTTTATTCATTGACTTTAAGGCTGTTTGCATCAGGCTCCAATATAATCATCTATGGCTACGGCTACGGCTACTGTTAACCACTCGGAACGATTTCATGCCCTGAAGTTGGGGCATCGAACAGAAAGAGTGAGCATGGTAGCGGCATGGAGTGATTGGCAAGTGTCAGCGCCCGTGACATTCAAGGGGTATTGCGACACAAGACTGTTCGAACAGTGGGTGGAAGCATTCCTGATACTAAGCTTATGCATGGGTCAGGTAGTAGTCATGGATAATGCGAGCTTTCAAAAATCGTAGCGAACCCAGAAGCTAAGAGAGGAAGCGGGATGCAAAGTTCTCTTCTTGCAGCCTTATTCTCCAGACTTGAACAAAATTGAGAAATTCTTGGCGAGATTGAAAGCACTCTTGAGGAAATGTCTCAAGGATTATGAGTGCTTGTGGGATGCTGCCATTAGTCCTCTATCCTAACCTACTCTTGAGTTGTTATACGAGGCTGAGGCACAACTTAGCGAGACTGCACAGGAAAACGTTGTTTTATTCGAAATCAGTGGAGATGCTCAAGCACGGAGTGAGGTTGCTAATCCAATACCTGAAATTTGGAGATGTACCTGTTTCTGCCCGTTCATCCCTTAATTAAGCAAGCAACTCCTATTTCGTTTTCGCTTTTCGTACATTATTGACCCGAGCTAAGGAAAGAGTCGCTTGCAATAGTAGAAATAGAGCCTAATCTAGTAAGGACTCAATCACAGAACTAAATCCTTACGTATTTCAAAATAGCAACCCTCCTGATAATCAAGGAGGGTTGCTATCATATTCCGTCTTCAATAAGTGATTGAAAACATTGTTGGAGTCTAAACGATTACGACACTTGCTTCACTTATAGCAGTCACGCCTAACAGAATCGCTAAGTCATTATCATCAACAGCGATTGTGGTATCACTACCGGAAGTTGTGAAAGAGATATTTGCGAATTCCAAGTCAGGGAAGCCACCAAAACCAATGACATCTTCACCATCAACAAAGTCGGCGATTGTGTTAGCAGACTCAGGGAAGGCGCCGCCAGTAGCAAGCCAGAATTGGTCTGCCCCTTCACTACCGGTGATTAAGTTTTCACCACCCGCAACAGTAAAGAAGCGGTCATCATCAGCACCGCCGACAACGCGATCGCGGGTACCCAAGAAGAACGTATCAGCATCGTCGCCGCCATAAGCGCGAGAGCCGCCCTCACTGAGTGTCAAGTCTATAAGGTCTTCACCGTCACCGCCAAATGCGCGATCGCCAGAACCAACGAAAATTTCATCTCCATCAGAGCCACCATACAAACGGTTTGAGCCGCTCCCCAAGGTGCCATCGAGAATATCTTCACCGTCGCCACCGAAAGCGCGATCAGCCGTACCGACAAACACCTCATCATCACTATCGCCAGCGTATAGACGATTAGCGCCGAATACGCTAGAAGACGTATCGATCAGGTTTGTACCGGCACCAGCAAATAACAATGTACGCTCTCCAAAGCCATCGAGACCTGTCTCGAAGTCTTGATTTTCACCCGTCCCAAAAATGGGAGTCAGGTCTCTAGCAGCCGCCGCTTCTTCCGCTGTAACCCCAAATAAAGTCTCATACATAACCCGATAAATATCAGTGTTATCAGTGGTCGCAGGCAATAAGTCTGCATTGAGACCATAGCTCTTGGAGACGATGCCACCATTGACGTCAGAACGAGTCGCCCAGGCAACACCGAATTCAAAGGTATCGCCATCAGCATCGGGTGCACCCGTCACAAAGGGCTCATCGACCAAGCTTGGGTTCGGGCTATTTAGGGTGGGGTCATTACTGCCATCGACATCATCCAGTTGAACTAAAATACCGTCCGCACCAGAACCAAAAGCTTGAGTTTCGGCCTGAACGCGGATCGTGAGATCGGACTCAGGCGGGGTTAACCCGAAGCTACCACCAATGGGTACATCGTCAACTTCCAGTCCGCCAGCATCGGAGTCAGCAGCAGTAATGATGAGGGTGTTGGGATCAACGTTGTCAACAAAGTCCATCGCAACCCCGAGCGCAGCATCAGCACGGAGCGCCGCTTCGATAGTTCCGGCGGCATTATTGTCGTTCCCGAAATTATCGGTGCCTTCTTCTTCTAAAACCAAAAAGAAACCGTCGGGATCAGAATCGAGGATAGGCAGAGCCACTTCCAACATCTCAGCCACCGTAGGTGGGTTAGGGTTGAGTGGCGGCTGCCCGTAGAGAATCAAATCTCCGTTGTCATCCACGAATCCATCGCGTCGAAGCTCATCCTCGTAGAAGTCGTTATAGGTGTCTTCTGCGGCGAAGATACCTAGCAAAAACTCAGTGTTCGCTGTATCTACTGCAAACAGCTCTTCACGCGTAAAGACGACGGTGTAGCCAGCCGCTTCTGCTTCTTCGATCAAGTTACGACCATCGGTGCGAGTCCCCTCTTCACCAAAGACACCAATCGTGCCCTCTGGCAGATAGTCCGTTTCACCGGCACCGAGGATAACATTCGGACGCTGGTCAAGAATCTCAGCCGTAATTTCTTCAGTTTCGCTGCGGCTATCGACATCAGCGAGGAAGACGCCCGTACCTGGTTCAGCAATGAAACCTGAGTTAATGATACCAATAGCTTTACCAGCAGCTTGAGCTTCTTGCATGATGGTATCTTCAATGCCAGACAGTGCGATAACCTCTTCGCCACCTTCAGCAATCGGCGCATCAAAACCGTAGCTACCGGCAAAGGGCTTAACACCATACGCGTGAACAACGGCACCAGCGTTAGAAGTAGAAACCAAGCGATCGTCAATATGACCAAGGTAAACGCCCGCATTGCTCATCTGGTCCCAGTTCAAACGACCATCCGTTCCAACAGAGGCGAAGCGAGCTGCTGCATAGTGGGAGGGACTGGTGCCATCGGGGTGAACGAAGATGACGTTACCGGTATCGGATGTCGGAGTGGGTGCTTGACGTCCAGCGAAGTCGTCAGGAACCCCTTCAGGAGCATCTAAGCTGACGTCGAATAGGCTTTCGTACATCAGGCGGTAGATACCAGTATTATCGATGGTAGCGGGGAGGTCTTCTGCACCTTCACCAAAGGTCTTGGTGACGATACTACCCGCAAAGTCAGGCAGACCCGCCCAAGCAATGCCAAATTCATAGACGTTGCCATTAGCGGCAGGAGCCGCAACGAAGGGGGCTGTATCGCTTCCTTGAGCGCCGTCGAACGGTATCGTGATACCGCTGCTGCTGCCGTTCTCGTCGAACTGACGCTGGGTAGTGAGGGTGCCAACCGTATCGCCGGAAACGTCATCTACTTCTAAGCTACCGCCAGCACTGTCCGCCGCCGTAATTATGAACGTGTTGGGTTGAACATTGTCGATAAAGTCGATGGCAGCACCAATAGCTTGGTCAGCGCGGAGAGTGGCATCAACCGTACCGCGTGCGTTGTTGTTATTACCGAAGTTATCAGTACCTTCTTCTTCTAAGACGATAAAGAATCCTTCACCCTCAGCATCTCCTTCATTGGCAAAGAGGTTAAGCGCCAGGGTTGCCTCAAGCATATCCCCAACGGTCGGAGGATCAGTGAAGCCATCTCCATCGACGTCTAGAACTAAGCCACCGGGGTTGGGGGCATCGGCAACGGGCTGACCGTAAGTCACCAAGGAACCGTCGGGCTGGGTTAAACCGCGATTCACTAACTCAGCTTCGGGAACGTCATTATAGGTATCGTCTGCTGCAAAAATCCCCAAAACCAGTTCGGTCGTGGGATCGAGAGCATCCAACTGATCTTGGTTATAAACGACGGTATAACCAAGCCCTTCCGCGATTTCAATTAAGTTGCGTCCGTCCGTCCGGGTCCCTTCGCCGAAGACGCCTGTGACGCCGACAGGTAAGTAGTCTTGTTCACCCGCCCCCATAATGACGTTGTATTTCGCCAGAGGCGTGGCATCGTCAGAAATTGCGCCATCGCTACCGGCGTCGAAAAATAATTGCGCTGTAATGCCTTCGCGATTGCGTCTACTGATTGCATCGGCAAAGAAAACGCCAGTACCGGGTTCTGCGATGAAACCGGAGTTAATGATAGCGGTAGGGCGACCGGCAGCAGCCGCTTCCTCCAGGATGGTCGCGTCAGTGGCAGACCCTTCAACGTTTTGCCCTTGCAGAGCGGCTAGGGATTGGTACTCCGCACCGTTTTCATCGAAACCATAGCTAGGGGCAACAGCCTTGATACCGTAGGCGTGGATGACCGCTCCGGCGTTGGAGGTTGCGACAATCGCATCATCGAGGTGGCCGAGGTAGACGGCGGAGTCTTCGCCGAGGTCCCAGTTAAGGCGACCGTCAGGGCCAACCGACTCAAAACGAGCAGCGGCGAAATGGGATGGATCGGCACCATCCGGATGAATGAAAATTACGTTGGAGGTCATGGGCAGAAAAACCTAAGGATTCACAAATTTCTAAAAAGCAAGAGGACGCAGCCCTACGATCTGATGAAGACCTAGCTGTTCTCCACAATTAATTTCCTGCCAACGGATTAAATCCTTGGAATCAAATGATTAAGAAGATTAAATATTTGGATAAGGGACAAAAAAACTTTGATTATGAATATTTTTTAGTCTGTATTAATCCTTAATCAATCAATAAAAACAAGACAAATAAATTTAGTGCTAAAGACTGATTATTGATGTTTTTAAGCACTTTTTCATGAATTTTGAGTATCCACTCAGCTAATCAATAAAATGAGC